>NZ_JXYS01000020.1 GCF_000949295.1 Acidithrix ferrooxidans | reverse complement strand
CTAAAAAAGAGATAACCTCGTCTCAACATTGGATTAGGGAGACTTTAGTTTTTGACTCTCAATTTCGGGTTGCACTCAAGTTTAGGTCTGCATCTTTTAACGTTTTTAGAACTCTTCTTTTTCGCCATAGCCTTTGGTGATAATGGACCATCGGTTGAGATGTTCCTGTTGGCCGGTACTCCTCCTTCAAAGAAGGTATCTTTCGAGAGCGCGATGAAGGAGGAGTATTTGAGGTGAGCTGAATTATTATTGGATAGCTATTTTGAGAGCAATCTTTGGATCTTGTAATTGAGATCTATCTGAACGCGCTAATTGTCTTTTGGATGGCTGAGCCAATTGCCTAAATTCCAATGGTTAGTTGGAGATTTGGAGCGTGCTATTTGACTACGATTGAGATTTTGCCGCGCGTGTGACCACTCATATTTGACTTGAAGGCGTCAGCGCTATCTTTTAAGGCGTAGCTCTCGGTGACTATCGGTCGAATTTGTTCGGATTCGATCAACTTGGTTAGATGATTTAAGTCTTGGATGCTCGGGCGAACGAAGACATATTTGCCTCCGATTTGAGCGACACTAGCGTCGGCGATAGATGCGACCCTGTTACTTTGCTTTAGTAATTCGATCGGACGGTGGCCTTCTGGACCGCCATTGAGGTCTAAGTACGCGTCCAAACCGCCTGAAGCTTGCTTTGAGATCCCAGCTATCAGGTCTGCTCCGTAGGTTACGGGCTCTGCGCCCAAGGATGCAATGAAGTCATGGTTAAGTGGAGATGCACTGGCTATCACGTTCGCCCCGAGTGATTTTGCAATCTGGATTGCAAATGTACCGACTCCTCCAGCACCCGCACTTATAAAGACGGTATCGTCCTTTTGGATACCGAGAGCGTTGACCAGACCTTGATAGGCAGTTAAGCCAGCTAGAGGAACACATGCTGCTTCGGCAAAGGTTAGATTCTTAGGCTTGCGTGCGAGTGTTCTGATTGGGGCAGCAATTCGCTCTGCGAAGGTGCCAGCATGTATGAAATCCATGCGGATGTAGCCATAGACCTCGTCACCCTCTTTTATTTCAGAGGCGGCGGGTCCTTTTGCCGCTACTACGCCAGAGGCATCCCAACCTGGGATGATAGGAAAGGTTGTATACAAGACCTGGTCTAGGTATCCAGCAGTAATCTTCCAATCGACTGGATTGACCGACGTTGCTGAGATATCGACTAAAACTGAGTCTGGACCTACCTTGGGTTCAGGTACTTCTCCATATTGAAGGACATCAGCACCGCCGTAGTTTTCGTAATATATCGCTTTCATCTGCTTCTTCTTTCTAAACTATCGATTTGTTAAAAACGTATGAGACTGTCCCCTATTCCCACATAGGCACTATCGACCTTCTCTAGGATGGCTAATAGCAGCTATTTGGTACACTTTGATGCCTGACTGAGTCGTGACGAGGGCCCTTGGCCTTGAGGAGTTTTAAACCTATCCGATTTGGTTTCAACTATAGGGTTCGATCCAATTTGACCATTGTTATGTCAACTTGGATCGAGAGTGTTTTGGTTATCGTGGCTTTTCTGAGATATTGGTTGAAATATTGTGTTCTTTTCATAAAGTTATGAAGTGGACAACCGCTATCTAGTAAGGGTCCATGAGATCAATTCTTGCCTTTGATGAGATTGAAGTTTCAATCGATGAGGTTTGTTGCAGCGATGCATACTACAAGGCTGCAAGTGAAGATTTTCTATGGTTCAATCGCCGGTCTCCTATTGAACTCACTCTCTAAATTTAGCAAGTATCGCGTTAGCTATAGGCTCTGGTACCATCTTTGATACATTACCCCCATAGGATGCCACCTCTCGGAGCAGTCGCGACGCTAAAAAATGAATATTCAGATGACGTTGGAATAAAGATTGTATCTATCCCGGAGAGTTGTCGGTTCATCTGAGCCATTTGAAGTTCATTTTCAAAGTCAGAGACTGCCCTGAGTCCTCGAATGATAACGTTAGCTCCAATTTCTTCGGCAAGATTTACAACCAATGTAGAGAGCGCGACGATCTCTACATTGTCAAGGTGAGAGACTGATGCCTCTATGAGTTCCTGTCGCTCTAAAAGGTTAAATAGAGCAGATGCCTTTTGAGGGTTTCTCATAGCCGCAACTACCACTTTGTCAAAGAGACGAGATCCTCGCTCGACGACTTCCATATGGCCGTTGTGAAAGGGATCAAATGATCCAGGAAATAGTGCAACTCTCAACTTTTGCTATCCCACCCAACTGATAAATCTTTGTTCATGCCAATATTGCTAAAGAGATAACTCTTATCTCGATCAATCGTATCTAGCTTTGCGCTAACGTGCGAAACGAGACATAGGTATCACCATACACCTTTAGCGTAACCTCGTTATAGTTGGGGTGTTGTGCAATTTGACGATTTGATTCAACTACAAGGAACCGCCCAGGGCGAAGTGAAAATAGATCGTCCCACTCGCTAAATAGGTAAGGGGGATCACAAAAGGCCAAGTCCACAGGGTGATCTACTCGGTTAGCATTTCTCAGGTAAATAAAGGCATTTTGGTTCCAAACTCTAAATTTACAGCTCGATTTTTCCTCTAGGGAGGTGGCTGTACGCAAAAGGGCGTTGGCTGCCATTCGGTCGATATCCACTAGGTCTACCTCGGCGGCACCGCGAGAGGCGGCCTCAAAGCCCAAGGAGCCCGTCCCTGCAAACAGATCTAAAACACTCGCGTTGGCGATTTCAAATTTTCCAAAGAGGGTATCGAAGATGGCCTTGCGCACTCGCGCAGTTGTTGGTCGTGTCTTCTCACTGACTTTTGTGGAGATGGCTTTTCCTTTTGAGCTTCCAGATTGAATTCGCACCCTAGATTTCGCCTTTGGTTAGTTGTTCTTGCACCCCAGATTATGAAGGATAGCGATGAATCTCGTAAGATGATTATCGCCCAAAGACACTTGATTATCTTGGGAACTGGGTCCTTCCGTCCCTATCAAGATTAGGATAATTTTTCCTTGCAACTGCCGATACTGTTTCTTGGTTTGCTCGTTTTCCTATAACTTTGGTCTCAATTCTGCTCGTTCGATTCAATTGAGATTGCAAGAGGAGATTCTTGTCGTGACTTTTGCCTGCTGATTGCCGGAAGCCGTTTAAGATGACCCATAGAAATTGAAGGAGCAATTAAGGAATGATCATCTGTTACCTGGGACCTAGAGGTACCTCGGACTTTAGGGCAATTTCGTTGTTGAGATCGGTTGAGGGGCCCGAACCGCTTCCTATGTCCTCAATCTCTGATGTGGTTGAGACCGTAAATTACACACCCGGTGCCTTGGGAATTATTCCGCTTGAAAATTCTACCGATGGCGAGATGACCATCAATCTTGACAAGTTGATCTTCGAAGTCGAGAATGTAATGATTCGCGAAGAGGTTGTGCTTGCCGAGAGTATTGATGCATACTGTCTAGATCCAGCAGTCCAGCCAACCACAGTCGTTTCACATCCGCTAATTTTGGATCTGTGTACTAAATATATTAAACAACACTCGCTTGTGACCCGCCATGCTCTTTCAACGGCTGAGGCAGCGCGATATGTCGCAGACAATCGTGATCCTACCGTGATTGCTCTAGCGCCAATGGTGGTGGGGGAGAGTTATGGTCTCTCGCTGGTTGCAAATGCGGTGATGGATGTACCTGATATTCGAACCCGTTATGTGCTTTTGGGTAGGGAAGTGGCACCGCCATCGGGGGATGATCGCACGTCGTTAGTGGTTACTCCGACTTCAGATCGGGTCGGATTTCTATCTGAGGTGGCAGCTATATTTTCACGCCATGGCGTCAATATGAATCACATACTCTCTCGGCCCCTTTCGGCAAAGATTGGCAATTATGCAATGCATATTGTCCTAGAGGGTCATATATATGATGAACAGATATCGTCGATGGTTGGTGAACTATTTGAGCTTGATGCAACCATTAAACTTTTAGGTTCCTATCCGCGGTGGCGAGGAATCGATGTTTCAGTTCCTTCGCCCAACCTTCCAAGAGGTAGTGTTGGGACGTTAGAGGCACTTATTTCCCACAGTACGCTGAGTCGTCGCTAATTTAGAAATATTGTCTCCGGCTAAGTCTTCTCGAGTAAATTGGACTTACTGGCAGGGGATTTGAGAAATTGCTAGTCTAAGGATCTTTCGATTGCCAGGTTTCAAGAGGGTGGGAATTATAGGTTTGGGCCAAATCGGCTCTTCGTTGATGCTTGGACTCAAGGGATCCTATGAGGTTTATGGGTTTGACCTAAGCGAGACGGCTTGCGCCTTTGGGGAGGCTAACGGAATCGAGATAAAGGCTAATTTGATAGAGATTTTGGAGAGTTCCGAAATCGTATTTCTCGCGGTACCATCATTTGAAGTCATTCGACTTCTTGAGATGATATCGGATTTAGCCCTAAAGTCGCCAATTGTCTTGGTAGACATGGCCTCAACCAAATTAGATATCGAAACTAAAGTACTTTCTTTAAACTTTGATTCGCGTTACGTTAGTTACGTAGGCATCCATCCCCTTGCAGGAAATGAGCGACCATCTTTTGAAGGGGCAGAACTCGACCTGTTTCGTGGGCGGACCATGGTTGTATCTTCTGGTAGCGCGAGCGATCCTAGGTCGTCATTGGCCGTAGCACAATTGATAGTTCACGATCTAGGTTCACGTGTGATCTTCGTAAATCCTGCAATTCACGATCGCGTCACCAACTTTACGATTCAGCTTCCTCATGTATTTGCCTATCTGACATCGAGTTTCGCCAATGAGGTCAACGATCAGGTTCTACTGCAAACTCTGTCTGGAAACTCCTTTGCTGGTGTAACACGCGTAGCGCGTAGCTCTCCAGTTATGGTTGGTAGCTTTCTGTATTCCAATAGAGAGATATTGCGCCATTCACTGGTAAATCTTTCGAGCAAAGTGGATGCAATATTGAAAGCGTTGGACGGCGATGATGCGGAGGAGATCATTGAGATATTGAAGCTCTATTCACCCGCTAAAGTCGATCTGATTGAGGAGAGGTTTGCAGAGACTATTGCGCTGGTCGATGAATCGAGCTACCATCTTGCCGTAGATCGATTTTCGCGGGAGCGATATATTCTGGACTCCATTGAGGCGATAGATCAAGAGCTTATAGTCTCAGGCGTGACTACTAGCTCTTGATCTCTCTCGAAGATAGTATTGCTGTGTTAGATCTCGATTTGTACTGCAGCCCGAGATTCTATGATCGGCGCTACATAGTTTTTTATCAGCTCTAGGTGATCTTTGTCATCAGCATAAGCTCGGAATTCCTGTTCACTTTCAAAGTCGACGCAGATGCCTAGATCGCCATTCCCCTGACGCAGTTTGAGGTCTTTGCCTCGAATGGCTTTTGTGAATCCAACGTAGCCGGTGTAGAACTTTGAAAGCTCATCTGCTAGAAGATCGATCGCCTTGGGATCGGTATCCTCTTTGAACTTAAAGATAACCATGTGCCGTAACATTTGTCCGTTTCCTTATCTATCGCGGTATTTCCAGGGCGATCATTATCGATCAGTCCATACAAAACTCCACTCTAGATGCGAATCGATTGACGTGAGCGTCTTAATCAAACTCTATGGCGAGTCGCGGGTGATTTGGCCAGCATTGCTTTTGATCCTTTTAAAGTGTTCCCGATGGCCTAGGCTCGCCGTCTATCTCCGGAGAATATGGTAGCTGTGTGAATATTTTTCGTTTTTGACCTGTTGTGTTGGTTTAGATAGTCGGTTTTTTGTCTCTCAAAACAATTGAAGTTCCTCGATCCGATTTTGGAAGGATAAAACAAGTTAAATGTTTGGGAAAGTTTCTAAGATGACAGGTCCGAATGAGGCGTTAAAAGGTCGAGATGAACCGATCTTTTTAGGCGCACGCCACAGAGTTTTTGGGACGGAACTGTTTGGACCATTCGATCCTAACCTTGAGATTGCAGTTCTTGGAATGGGCTGCTTTTGGGGCGCTGAGAGGATCTTTTGGCAATTGAATGGAGTTGTCTCGACTAGCGTCGGTTACAGCGGGGGTTTTACTCCGAATCCGACCTACGAAGAGGTTTGTAGCGGACGTACCGGTCACGGTGAAGTTGCCCGGATAGTCTACGATCCAAAGATCATTAGCTACGATGAGGTTCTCTCGTCATTCTTTGAGAATCACGATCCAACTCAGTCGATGCGGCAAGGCAATGACGTGGGCTCTCAATATCGCTCGATGGTATTAGCTTCAACCGATGCCCAATATTCCATTGCCAATAGGGCAAAAGAAGCTTATGGTAAGGAACTGCAAGAGCGCTCTCGGGGCTTGATTAGGACCGAGGTTGGCCGTTTGGGGCAATACTACTATGGCGAGGCCTACCATCAACAATACCTATATGCCAATCCGAATGGATATTGCAACCATGGCTTTAATGGAGTTAGCTGCACAATCTCGTGGCGATAATGAAGCTTTGGTAGGTTGAGTTGACTTACGTGGGTCAAGATGACAAAGGTAAAAGCTTTAGCCCACACAACAGGCGAGGGTCTCGCAGTGGATTATGGTCGGCCATGGTTTAGGTCTGGCTTTCTCAAAAGAGACCAGGCGTCAGTCCTCCGTCAACGGTTATTGCTTGTCCCGTGATGTACCAAGCCCACTTTGAACAGAGGAAGGCCGCAACTTTACCAAAACTTTCACTGTCTCCCAGCTGAAGAGATGGGACTGTCTTTGCACGTTCTTGTAAGTTGGCTCCGCTGAGTTCGATCAATCTTTGTGTTTGATGAAGGCCAGGCAAAAGTGAATTGACGGTTATGTTATTGGGCGCAACCTCGTTTGATAGAGATTTCAGATATGCAGTCAGTCCAGTTCTGGCCGTATTCGAAAGGGTGAGAGGACTAGATGGAGCCTTCACGTAAAGCGATGTTACCGCGATAATTCGACCGAATCCCCGTTCCACCATATTGGGTATTACGCTTTGGCAGAGGCCAACGGAGGAGAGTAGATTTTGGTTTATCGCTAATCGAAAGTCCGAGAGCGCCAATTGCGATGGCATGGCTGGTCGTGGGCCACCAGCGTTGGCGATAAGAATGTCAATTGGTCCGAGATCCGAAGTGACTTGATCAACTAGGGTGGCTGCGTTTTCGGGTTGAGATAGATCACAGACGAAGCCTTTGGCGCCATGGCCTATTTCGGAGATTGCTTTTTCTAACTTTGCCTCATTCCGTGATGCTATTGTCACTATTACACCTTCGGCTGCTAGTGCATTTGCAATTCCAAGGCCTAGGCCGCTTGATCCACCTGTTACAAGTGCATGTTTCCCACTGATACCGAGTTCCATGTTATAGAAAATAACAGTGACCTGCGAGCCCTAGCATCAAAAAGGGTTAAAAACTTTTGAGAATATTAAAGTTTGATTCTATGCCCGTGGTCTGGGGGACCATGGATAGGGTCGACTCTCTATGCTCGAGGGATTCCGAGGGACTTTTGTGAGACGATTTGATTTTTCCCTAGTGATCCTTCGGTTGGTTTATTTGACTGGATGACTTTAGCCACCATCGAACTTTTTGCCTTCTGGCTATTTGTGACGGTGGCTGTTTGGCTAGCTAGGGGTGATTTGGAGTTGTGCGATCTATCATTTCCATGATCTAATCAATCAAGGCAGCCGGCGGCCAGTCCTAACCGTGCGAGTCCGGCGAGGTCGCCTGATTGGTAGGTAGTCGGGTTGGATTGGTTGTATGGATACATTATTTGACTGTTCTGGGAGGTATGTCCAAGGCCTATAACGTGGCCCAACTCGTGGAGAGCTAGATTTATCGTTTGTCCCTGGGATAGATTGTAACTAGAAGATATTGCTGCTTGGCCAGTTATGTATTCATATTGCCCAGCGCTCGAACTATAGGTAAAGGATGATCCTCCCATACCTACATAGTTGTGGCCGGCCGGTAGGTAATTGGTTTGACCGTTATGTTCCCACGCTACGAGCATCGGTGAAGGGGTGCCATTTTGCCAACCTGGATAGGTAGAGGATGGAAAGGTTGCAGTCGTTCCGTCGAAGACGAAGGTGATACCTGTAGCGTCATGGAGTTCGGCGAAGGCGCTTTTGATAAGTGATAGCCCCCATGAGGGTGCTTCCGAGGTGTTGACGACATAGTGGATGGGAACGCACGGATTGTACCGGACGGGAAGAGATGAACCCGGTTGAGTCTCTAGGAAGCCGAAAGTCCCAGCTGCTGGTGCGCTCTGGCCAATTGGAGGTGATGCTGACGAGAAATGAACTCCGCTGTCGCTGGAAACTCCTTGGCTATTCCATGTCAGTCCTGTCGAGCTTACAAGGCTTTGTCCCGAGGGGTTGATAGCGCTCTGTGAATTAGATGGCGCCACCGGAAGTGGTGTTGGTAATGGTGTATTTTTATTAAATGTATAGCCTTCCCCGTCTTGTCCTGAGAGAAGGTATCCATTCGATCCAGATGGTGCAATTGAAACGACATCTGAGATGCCTTGACCACCCTCTGAACCCCAAAAGGCTGCATCTCCATAGGTGAAGATTCCACCGTCGCTTGCGACCAACCAATAGCCTTTTCCATCTGGAGTAGCTGCCATTCCAACTATTGGCTTATTGAGTGGTATTGCTCCGGCTGAACCGTAAAAGGCTGCATCTCCATAGGTGAAGATTCCACCGTCGCTTGCGACCAACCAATAGCCTTTTCCATCTGGAGTAGCTGCCATTCCAACTA
>NZ_JXYS01000019.1 GCF_000949295.1 Acidithrix ferrooxidans | reverse complement strand
GCTGGCCAACACTCGCCTTGATGAGGTGAGAAGAAGGGTACAACAGAACATCCTTGGTCACAGAGGCAGGGGTGGGGATCCCCTCTATCGCATCCGGCGACTCCTGACTATGGCCAAGGAGAGACTCACCGAGGGTGCCAACGCCAAACTTACTCACCTACTTGAACTAGGTGACCCAGACAACGAGGTAGCTACCGCATGGAGAGCCAAGGAGTCCTTACGAGAGCTCTATACCTATCGTGACCCAAAACTCGCTAGTGACCACCTCGATGCTCTTATCAGTGACTTCACCGACAACCAACGACCCCCCGAGGTCCAACTACTTGGGAGAACCTTGAAAAGCTGGCATGATGAGATCCTGGCCTGGCACACGTCCTTCGTGACCAATGGACCGACAGAGTCGATGAACAACCTCATTAAGCGGATTAAGCGCATCGCCTTTGGGATGACGAACTTTGCGAACTTTAGAATCAGAGCGCTCTTGGCGGCTGGTAAGCCTGACTGGTCACTACTAGCTACTGTTACCCCGGTGACAACGCAGATCTCTAGCGCACTTGGTTCGTAACAGGAACCAACCAACCCAATAAGTAAGACACCAGGGAGAACCCCCTTGGCCCCTCTTACCCGTTCACGGGTTGTGTAGCCTAGACCTCTCCGAATGACGGCTTCAATCTGGCCAATCACCTCAGAACGCTCAATAACTTGCCGATTCCTGGTCGATCTTGGTACCGGAATACCGCTTATTTCCGAAGATCCCTTTTTAAATAGTTTGTCTATGGTTTTTAGCCGTTGTAATGAGGGATCAAAAAGCCAGGTCTTGCCTAAGAGACCTAACGGATCGCAGGAGTGTAAAGGAGCTATATTGGCACTTCGAAAGCACATGCGTCTAAAGATATGAGCAATTGCCTTTGAGTACCTATCACACACATTCGAAGGCGTGTTCAATTACTGGGCGCGCTGGTAATTTGAGGTTACTTCAAAAGTCGAATCACCAAGAGTTGTGTAGATCTAATGATTCACGCGCTGTTTCGCGAAAGTGAGTAAGGAGGTCTCTATTGGCTAGTTGGCACTTTGATCTTTTAGAGTGACATGGGATAGAGACAGGGAAGTTTTTGGTCTGTGTCTGGCAGTCTATGTCTGGAAGACGACAACGAGCCAAGACTACCTTTGGTGTGGTCTTGGCTCGTAAGTTCAGGTTTCTACTCGGCCGCGGGTTTGGCCTTGAAGAGTGCTTTGGTCGATCCGAAAGTTTGTTGTTTGTCTTATGGTCCAACTTCTGGAGTAGTGGCCTTGCGGGCGTTAGCTCTTGCTAGGCGATTGACAGCATTTAGGTATGCCCGTGCAGATGCTTCTACCACATCAGTCGATATGCCTTTACCAGATACCTTGATTCCGTCGGATTCAAGTTGAACAACTACGTCGCCAATTGCATCGACGCCACCTGTGACTGAAGAGACGGAAAAGCCAATTAGGTTGGCCTTGGTTCCAGTAGCGAGCTGAATGGCTTTACCTGCTGCATCTATCATTCCGTTACCTTCGGACGAGGCCTCAACTTTGCCGTTTTCGCTAGAGAGAACGACCTTCGCTATTGGAGTCCCGACGGTACCACCGGAGACATGGAGCTCTTCAAGGCTATAAACGTCAGTCGCGACAGTCCCTAATTCTTCAGCGACGATGGCTTCAAGATCTGCTTCGGTGATATCGAGCTTTCGATCCGCGAGTTCCTTGAAACGCGCGAATGCGGCATTGAGGGCATCTCCAACTATTGTGATTCCCATCTTCGAGAGTGTGTCGGCAAACGCATGCCTTCCTGAATGCTTGCCGAGTACGATCTGCGAACCTTTTTGGCCAACCGACTCTGCGTCAATGATCTCGTATGTGCTTCGGTCCTTGAGAACGCCATGTTGGTGAATGCCAGACTCATGGGTAAAGGCATTTCGACCAACCACAGCCTTGTTGTACTGTAGTGGATATCCAGTTAGACGAGATACGAGCCTTGAGGTCCTTGCGATCTCCTCGGTTTTAACTTGACTATAAATTCCAGGAAATTGGTCGCCGCGTATCTTGAGTGCCATGACGACTTCTTCAAGTGCTGCATTGCCAGCGCGCTCTCCAAGTCCGTTTACACACACTTCAACCTGACGGGCTCCTGCTGCTACGCCAGCGAGAGAGTTGGCTGTCGCTAAGCCCAAATCGTTGTGGCAGTGCGTTGAAATTACATAGTCGCCGCTTACGTTTTTACGCACATAAGCTATCAGCGCACCAAAGTCCCATGGAATTCCATAACCAACCGTGTCTGGGACGTTGAGAGTATTCGCTCCTGAATCCACGGCTGCCTGAAGAACTTCGATCATAAAGTCCAGTGGCGTACGGGTAGCATCTTGAGGAGAGAACTCAACGTCGTTGGTGTGCTCTTTAGCCCTTGCTACGCCCGATCGGGTTTCGCTAAGTACTTGGGCTTCGTTCATCTTGAGCATATTCTCCATATGGACGGGTGACGTTGAGATGAAAACGTGAATGCGTGCTTGTTGAGCATGCTTTAGGGCTTCCCAGCATCTATCGACGTCCGAGAGATGGGTCCGTGAGAGTGCTGCGATTACAGGCCCTTGAATGCGTGATGCAATTAGGGATACAGCTTCGAAGTCACCCTGACTAGAAACGGGAAATCCTGCTTCGATATAATCGACGTTGAGCCTTGCTAGCTGTTCTGCAATCTCGAGTTTCTCTGTAGCGTCAAGTGAAATTCCTGGAGATTGTTCGCCGTCTCTCAAAGTCGTATCGAAGATTATCAGTTTTTCTGCATCTTGGCTCATTGCCGTATTCGCCTTTCGTTTTGTTTCAATTTCTTACCTAGTGCTAAACATTCACCAGAAAATAAAAAACCTCCGTGTTCAAAAACGAACACAGAGGCTGTAGCGGTGCTTCGATTGTCGAAGACCGCGCTCAGGTTAGGGATAGGAGATAAGAAAATTGGGAAACCATTAATGGCAATGATAGTCGAACTTTTTTATTCCTAGCGCTTGAATAGCACTTAGTTTATTAAAATATCTCGCTTCAAAGACAAGGAAATCGTAGCTTTGAGCCCTTTTATCGGATTTGACTCAAGGAGTCATGTCGAGGTTAGGTTGTTTTTTCGCGCTCGATTGAGTCAAATTCCTCGTCGCGATGGCAGCTGAGAAACGAGAGGTCATTTTGCAGGCTGGCTTTTTGATCGTTTGGATTTTTCTTTCGGACCAGATCTTAATTAGGCGCTAAATAATAGTTATTTTCCAAGGAGCGCCATGAAAGGGATTTTCATTGATGGCCATTGGCGCTTTGGAAACACTAAGGAGTGAGATCGGTGACTGATCTCTCTCCATGTGATTTTGAGTTCTAAATATTGCCATCGTGAGAGCACAGAAGTCGGTGTCTCTGATCGATCTTTGATGTTCGAGGTTGCTAAATAATTTTGTCACTAGATCCGGCTCTTTGCCATCCCTTTTGATGTGTGCAAAGCGGCAGCCATGAACTCGTTGGAAGATGCAATTCAAAAAGTACAGGCAAGGCACTTTAGATCTCATGTCGCTAGGCGATGTTTATTCGATGGGAGTTTTGGGTATGTGGTAGTGTTCATTTGCTAGGTATCAAATCCGATTAGGCCACACATGATGCGAAGACAAAGCGCTGTGGGCACAGAAGATTTAGGATAACCCAGAATTTAGCGAAACCTTCTGGTGGGCTATTGTTGTCGTTAGCTGGCCCGCTAAAGGTGAACTTAATCCAAGGGGTCGATAGAGGGGCCGGGAGTAGTCGGTGACACAATTTTGTGGAGGTGTTCGAGCTGTAATGTGGGCTCGGATCTCGAGTTATTTAGGATTAATTTAAGGCGTAGAAGGGGCCGTGGTACGACTTCTACGCCTTAAATTATGGTTACCTTTGTCAAGGTAGCAGTGATCGCTAAGTGGGACTCATGCGTCGCTGTTACCTTTTTAGCAGGAGACGCTTCGAGCGTATATGATTCCTGGAGCTGACTTTATCTGAGCAAGGATCTCGGCAGTGGGCTCAACGTTGGTCGAGAGAATCATTAGGGCGGTCTTGCCGTCATGTGATGGGCCTACAGCCATCGAAGAGATTGAATATCCGGCATTCCCGAGAATTGTCGCGACTACGCCGATCTTTCCAGGCTCATCGTCGTTGCGAACAACGAGCATATTTTGAGCAGGTGGAATTTCTACCCTATGGGAGTCAACTGCTACGATCCTTGGATCCTTATTTGGTCCAGTGACTGTGGCTGAAACGCTATGGCTGCCGCTAGAGAGTGTAAGTAGGCTAACGTAATCTTTTGCTTGTTCACTAAAGGACTCTTTCACCTCTAGACCACGCTCTTTTGCAAGTGCCGGAGCGTTTACATAAGAGACAGGTTCGTTGGTGCCAGCACCGAAGATTCCCTTGAGTGCAGATAGCGAGAGCAAACGAGTGTCTCCGCTTGCCAAAAGTCCCTGATACTCGATGGTAAGTGTATCAGGAAGACTACCTTCTAGGGTGGAGATGAATCGGCCTAGAGATTCAGCTAGGGGTAGGTATGCCTTTACATTTTCTGGAACTTCGGCGGCATTGACATTGACAGCAAAGGGAACGAAGTCTCCGGCAAGGGCAAGCTTCAATTGCTCAGCAATTGTGACGCCCGCTTTGTCTTGTGCCTCTGAGGTGCTCGCTCCAAGGTGTGGGGTGACAACCACATTTTTGAGAGTAAAGAGTGGTGATGTGGTGCAGGGCTCAGTTCCAAAGACATCTAAAGCAGCCCCTGCAATTCGGTTCTCAGAGAGTGCCTCAAATAGTGCATCCTCGTTTACGATTCCGCCTCGAGCAACATTGATCACTCGTGCGGTTGGCTTGGCCTTGGCGAGCATCTCCTTGCCTATGATTCCAATTGTCTCTTTGCTCTTTGGAAGGTGAATCGTTATGAAGTCAGATCGTTCCATGAGGCTATCGAGGTCTACTAACTCTACACCCATCTGACGAGCGCGATCGCTAGATACGTAGGGGTCATAGGCTATGAGCTTCATCCCAAAGGCTAAGGCTCGTTGGGCTACGAGTGCACCTATTCTGCCGAGTCCAACTACTCCCAAAACCTTGCCAAAGAGTTCGACCCCTTCCCACTTGGATCGTTCCCACTTACCTGCTACTAATGCCGAATGGGCCTGGGGAATGTTCCTTGCTTGAGCCAAGATGAGCGCCACTGTCAATTCCGCAGCGGAAAGGATATTTGATTGAGGTGCATTTACGACCATTACTCCACGTTTGGTCGAGTAATCTACGTCTACGTTATCCAAACCAATTCCGGCTCGTCCGACTACAAGAAGATCGCTCCCAGCGTCGATCACTTCGGCGGTTACCTTGGTGGCCGAGCGAATTATTAGTCCGGCTGCTCCTTTGATCGCCTCGAGAAGTTCTTGGGGCGAGAGTCTTAGTTGGATGTCTACTTCGTGGCCGTCTGCACGGAGCAGGTCGAGCCCGCTATCGGCTATTTCTTCGGTTACCAGTATTCTGGCCATCGTTCTCCTCAAAGCTATCGGGAAAATGGTAATTCGAATCTTATTTGAGACCGACATCAAGCATCGATTCTCTTATTGGAATTCGTACCCTCAAGCCTAGTTGTAGGCGCCAAAAATGTGGTGTTGCTCTTTTTGACCATCCATTTGAATCGCTGTGGCAATTCTAAGGCCCGTCGGCTAGCGTTTTTAGATGGCTCAAAACTCTGTGGATCTTGTTATTATTGGTGCTGGTCTATCGGGCTTAGTTGCGGCTTCTGAGCTTTCCGGAGATATTGATCTGGTTGTTGTGGATAAAGCGAGGTCTCCTGGTGGGCGGTTGGCTACTCGGCGAATCGGAGATGCGACTTTCGATCATGGGGCTCAATTTTTTACCGTACGCTCCCAGGAATTCGCCAATGAGGTCACCAAATGGAGTAATCGTTCCATCTCCAAGGTATGGACTTATGGTTTTCAGGGCGAGTCAGACGGTCACCCCCGATACATAGGAGTGCACGGAATGAACTCCATTGCTAAAGACTTAGCGACGGGGATTCGCATGGATCTTCAGAATGCCGTATCGTCTATTACATATGAGGACTCAAAGTTCCACATACATGGTCACCCACACGACTATTTTGCAAAGCAATTGGTAGTTGCAATCCCGTGCCCTTCGGCGATCGAGATAACTAAAGACCTGCCTTCATCAAGCGTCACGATAATTAGGGATAGTCTTGGCTTTATTGCTTATAACCCAACGATAAGTGGTCTATTTGTGATGATGGATGAGGGTGACTTTGGGCCGATCCAGCCTATTCAACGCCCTAATTCAAAGGTGAACTTCTTGGCGGACAATAAGCAAAAGGGGATATCTGCCAAAAATGCGCTGACTCTTCATTTAGGCGACGAGATCTCGCTCGAACTTTTTTACGGTAATTACTCTCAAGGAGAGATTGAATCAATTTTGAGGGAGAATTTATTTGAATTGATTGGCGAGGTTCCTATCTCCGAAATGCAAGTAAAGAGCTGGAGGTACGCCTCGCCGATATCGATCTATCCAGAAGCGGTTATGGATCTTGGCCGAATTGGAGGATCGGGAGCGCTTCCGTTGATATTTTCCGGTGATGGCTATGGAAGTTCAAAAGTCGAAGGTGCTTATCTGTCGGGATTGAGAGCAGCAGCGGCAGTAAGGGAATATCTTGGCTAATTTGCTTTAGCTTAGGTGTTGCATCTTTGGTTTTAGAATCGTTGATTTTAGGACAGTTGTCAATCGGCACCTAGCATTGATCTTAGTTGGTCTACGAGCCACCTGGATGAGCCACCTGAAAGTACGGGATGAAAGAACCACATGAAAGTGGATGCCTGCGACCCAAAGTTGTCTTGGTTGATAGGAGCGAGGGTTGATTGGCGGATAATATTTTGTAGAATTTGCCTAGGTGTTAGTGCTTGGGTTTTTAGTTTTGCAATACGGGACACCTTGGCAATTGCTGGTAAATACCTATTTAAGGGATATTTGGATGCAGATTCGGTTGGACGCCACACCTGCTTCAAAAACTCCTAGCTACAGAGGCTATTGCCGTATGGGCTTCGAATCGCATTCCAACCAGACAGGTCTATGGTGCTAGACAGTGCATGGGACTAGCACCGAGCAATTGGAGGCAAGTCCCATAGCAATAGTGCAGGGGCCTTGCTTTGAAAACTCGGATTTGGGTTGGTAATTCATGCTAGGCGAAGACCAATCCAAATCCGAAATTTATCTATTGGGCTGATTCGCTAACTAATTTAGCGATACGGGAGATGCCAATCTCAAGGTCATTGTCGGAGAGGGCATATGAAAGCCTAAAGTACCCCGGAGTTCCAAATGCTTCACCGGGAACAACTGCTACCTTTGCCTGATCTAGAATGACCGAGGCCAATTCGGACGTTGACGAAGGTCTAACTCCACCAAAGTCGCGACCTAAAAGTCCACTTACATCGGGATAGACATAAAAAGCACCCTTTGGTAGAGGGCAGTTAATTCCAGGTACCTCTGAGAGTAGGCTAGTTATTAGCTTTCGTCGTCGGTCAAAGGCCTCTCTCATGATGGATACAGGGCCTTGATCTCCAATTAGCGCCTCAATAGCTGCTCTTTGTGAGATGTTTGCAACGTTGGAAGTGGATTGAGATTGAAGATTGATTGCGGCAGCGACGATATCGGGCGCTCCAATCATCCAACCGACACGCCATCCGGTCATAGCGTAAGTCTTCGCGACACCGTTGACTATTACTATCTTGTCGAGGCCGCGCGGATCGTGGTTTGCAATTGATTCGGCTTTGATGCCGTCATAGGTTAGGTGCTCGTAGATCTCATCCGCCAAGATCCAAAGGTCTTTATCCGCGCAGAATTGAGCGATCTCCTTGGTCTCCTCTGGGCTATAAACACTACCTGTTGGGTTAGAAGGAGAGACGAAGAGGAATAATTTTGTACGAGGTGTGACATATTTCTCAATGGTTGCTGGCGATACCTTAAACTCTGATTCTAAGGTTGTTGGAACGGCGATAGGAGTTCCCCCAGCAAGCTTCACTGCCTCGGGGTAGGTCGTCCAATAGGGCTCAGGAATCAGCACTTCATCGCCTGGATCCAGGAGAGTTGCAAATGCGTTGTAGATGGCGTGCTTGCCTCCGTTGGTTACCAAAGTTTGATTTGTTGTGATCTCCACCTGGGAGTCGCGAGCTGTTTTTGTAACGATTGCTGCACGTAATTCCGGTAATCCAGCCGTTGGAGTATAACGATGATTTTTAACATCTGCACATGCTTTAGCTGCGGCCTCTACGATGGAAGCCGGAGTAGGAAAGTCTGGTTCTCCAGCGCCGAAACCGATGATGTCAACACCGGAGGCTTTGAGAGCTTTAGCTTTCGCGTCGATGGCTAGCGTCGCGGATTCGGCTACGGAGCCAATCCGTCGTGAGACCCTGGGCTTACCCTCTGACATCACATCTACCCCCTAAGGTGAGAACTGCGCAACTATGAGCGAGAAAAAAGTTAACACAGATATCCTAATCCCTTCGGAGCTGCTTCCTAAGGATGGTCGTTTCGGTTCTGGACCTTCTAAGGTTCGTCGAGAAGCCGTCGAAGCCCTCCTTGCACGTTCGGGCGACTTCTTGGGAACGTCGCATCGTCAAAAAACTGTAAAGTCTGTCGTCGGTGAGCTCCGCCGAGGACTCTCTGACCTCTTTATCCTTCCGGACGGTTATGAAGTCGTACTTGGCAATGGCGGCTCTACCTACTTTTGGGATACTGCCGTATTTTCATTGATTGAAAGAAAGAGCCAGCACCTATCTTTCGGCGAATTTTCGGCGAAATTTGCAGCCTCGGCAAAGGCTGCTCCCTTTATAGAAGATCCGATGATTATCAAGTCGGAGCCAGGCACCCATCCCGAGGCGGTCGCCGATTCATCTATCGACCTCTATGGACTTACTCACAACGAGACCTCCACTGGCGTGGCAATGACGATTAATCGACCGATTGGTGCTAAAGGTTTGGTCGCCGTCGACGCTACTTCCGGAGCCGCTGGTCTTGCGGTTGACCCGCTTGAGTTCGATTGTTATTATTTTGCGCCTCAAAAGGCATTTGCCTCAGATGGTGGCCTTTGGTTTGCGTTGATGTCGCCGGCTGCTGTCGAGCGTGTTGGTGAGATCAAAGCAAGTGGACGCTATATTCCTCCGGCATTGGATCTGAGTATTGCAATTGACAACTCTCGACTTGATCAAACCTATAACACACCAGCACTCGCGACGATCTTTCTTATGAACAACCAAGTTCAATGGATGTTGGCAAATGGTGGGATTGACTTTACGACCAAGAGGTGTGCAACCTCCTCAGCGACTTTATATAGCTGGGCTGAGGCATCTTCGTATGCTACTCCGTTTGTACAAGACGAAGAGATGCGATCCAAAGTTGTTGTGACAATTGATTTGGACGATGCTATCGATGCGACCGTGGTTGCAAGCACGCTCAGGAAGAATGGTGTCGTTGACACCGAGCCATACAGGAAGCTTGGTCGCAACCAGCTCCGAGTAGCGGTCTTTCCAGCCGTGGAGCCCGCAGATGTTGAAGCTCTGGTTGCTTGTATCGACTATGTGGTGGAGAATCTCTAAAAGTGAAGTTGAACCCCCGCCTCGAGCTCTTTTTGCTTGGGGGACTATGGGGGCTCTCCTACGTTCTTATCGAGGTCGGGCTGAGAGATTTCAGTCCGGCCGTGGTGGTATTTGGGAGGCTCCTAGGAGGCTCCCTTGTACTTTTAGTCGCCTTGATCTTTTCAGAAAAGCCCTTCATAAAATCAGGAAGCAGACGAAAGTTCTGGCTTTTGATGCCGATCCAAGCTTTGGTTGCCTCTGCGCTTCCATACCTTGCAATCTCCTACGGTGAGACCAAGACATCGACTGCAATTGCTGGAATGCTAAATGCGGCGACGCCACTTTTTACAGTTGTTTTCGTCAAGTTGACGTCTTCGTCTGAGGTTGTAGGTCGACGTAAGGGCGTTGGTGTAGTCTTGGGGCTAGTCGGGGTCGCTCTAATACTGTCTCCTTGGAATTCAAACGGTAGCTCTAGTGCGCAACTTGTTGGAGACCTTGTCGTATTGTTGGCGTCAATCTCTTATGCCTTGGGCTTTGTCTATACCAAGAGATATCTAGGCGCTTTGAGTGCAACACCTATCATGGTGGCTTTCGCCCAAATCTCCATTGCCGGTGCAATTTCGATTCTCTACTTACCCTTCTTTCACGCCCCTCGGCATCCGAGTGGATCAGCGGTTGAGGGATTTTTGGCTATAGTAGTTTTAGGTTTTGTCCAAACCGGTCTTGCAACACTGATGTACCATCGTGTTGTGCGAGAACTTGGCGCTACGGCTTCTTCGGTCGTCTCTTATATAGTCCCGCTTGTAGCCGTAGCGGCAGGAGTGGTGTTACTAGGCGACCACCTGTCTGGATCTTTTCTAGCCGGTGCTGGAGTGGTTTTGATCTCAGTCGTAATGGTCGCCGGTGGCTTTAAAGTTAAACGAGACGCGGCAACCAAGCTGCCCTAGAGTTTTCGTAGGTCGTAATGCGACCTTCGTTCTCCAATGTGATTCCAATATCGTCAAGGCCCTCTAAAAATCGATAGCGGGTAAAGTCATTCAGTGGAAAAGACTCTTTAATCCCTAGCTCATCGACGCTTACTTCGCGTGATTCTATGTTTACTTCGATTATCAAATTCGGGTTGGATACCGCAGCACTTTGAATCGTTGCAACTGTCTTTGCGTCCAGTACGACCGGTACCAATCCTGCTTTAGTCGAGTTGTTGAAGAATATATCACCAAAACGCGATGATATAACTGCACTAAACCCGTAGTCCGTCAGAGCCCAGACCGCATGTTCTCTGGATGATCCTGTTCCAAAATTGGGACCGGCAACCAAGATGGTTGCATTGGCGTATCGTGGATCGTTGAGAATAAAGGTCGGATCTTCTCGCCACTCTCCAAAGAGGCCGGCGCCAAAACCAGTTCGCTCGACCCGCTTGAGCCAATCGGAAGGGATAATTTGATCTGTGTCTACGTCGCTGCGTTCAAGAGGAAGCGCGCTTCCCGAAAAGACATTTATCTTTTTCACTCCTGTAAACCTCTCTTAATGCATAATTGTCGTTCCAGCTGTGTTTGATTTACCATCAAGCACAGCTGGAACTTTGGATAAATGATGAAATTAATTTTTCACTAGATCACTTGGAGCGCCAAAGTGGCCAAGTATTGCAGTAGCGGCGGCTACCTCTGGCGAGACTAGGTGGGTCCGACCTCCTTTTCCTTGGCGTCCCTCGAAGTTTCGATTCGAAGTTGACGCCGATCGCTCGCCGGGTGAGAGTTGGTCGGGGTTCATTCCAAGGCACATGGAGCACCCAGCTTCGCGCCATTCAAATCCAGCTTGGGAAAAGATTTTATCGAGGCCCTCAGCTTCTGCTTGAGCTTTTACGAGGTGAGATCCAGGAACGACCATAGCCCGCAGACTTGATTTGACGGTTCTTCCATCTACAACTGCAGCAGCAGCCCTTAGGTCTTCGATTCGTGAGTTTGTGCAAGATCCTATAAACACGGTATCTACTCGGATATCTTTGATAGCTGTTCCTGCTGTGAGACCCATGTAAGTGAGTGCTCGGGAGGCAGCCTCTTGGTTTGATGCTTCGGCGAAGGAGGCTGGATCGGGCACGATGCCATCGATTGGGGCTACTTGTGCTGGATTAGTGCCCCATGATACGAATGGTACGAGCTTTGTCGCATCTATGTGGACGACTTTGTCAAAGACTGCGTCGTCGTCGGTAGCCAAGGTCGACCAATATTGTATTGCGGCCTCTAAGTCATCGCCTTTGGGTGCATATGGACGTCCAGCAACATATTCAAAGGTAGTTTGGTCGGGTGCTATCATCCCCGCACGTGCGCCAGCTTCAATCGACATATTACAGATGGTCATACGAGCCTCCATTGAGAGTGCTCTAATTGCGGATCCGCGGTACTCTATGACGTAACCAATTCCGCCTCCGGTTCCAATGGTTCCGATGATCGCTAAGATCAGGTCCTTTGCGCTTACGCCGGGGGGAAGTTCCCCGTCCACTTCGATCGCCATGGTTCCAGGTCGAGATTGTGGCAGGGTCTGTGTTGCCAAAACATGTTCCACCTCGGAAGTCCCGATTCCAAAGGCTAATGCTCCAAAAGCACCATGGGTTGCGGTGTGACTATCACCACAGACGATAGTCATTCCTGGAAGCGTGAGACCTTTTTCTGGTCCAATTACGTGGACAATACCTTGATTTTTATTGCCCATCGGATATAGGGTTATGCCGAATTCGTCGCAGTTTGAGCTCAGCACCTCTAATTGCCGCCTAGAGATGGGATCAGCCACCGGTTTGTCTATATCTTTAGTTGGGACATTATGGTCAGCGGTTGCCACTGTTAGGTCCGGCCTTCTTGGCTTTCTGCCGGCAAGTCTAAGACCGTCGAAAGCCTGCGGAGAGGTTACCTCATGTATTAGGTGGAGATCGATATAGAGTAAGTCGGGACTTTCTTCGCCACTATGGACCAAGTGTGCATCCCATACCTTTTCAGATAGAGTCTTTCCAGTCAATTCGACCTTCCTTAAAACTACGGTGTATGTGTAAGTGCTCAAGCCGAAACACTTTTCTTAGAGATGCTAGCGATGGACTAACATCGTTTTGGTTCTGCCAATGCCCCACTAGGCGGTACTATATGGGACTCGATGACAAGAAAACCTATCAAAGTGTTCGACACGCGGGCCTTGCTCAACGATTTTGTTTGTATAAAGACTACATCGAATGAGATGATCCGGCCATAGTGATTCTCTCAAAAGATTTTCACGGCGAGAAAAGCCCCAGATGTGTCGAGGAAATAGCGATGACCTTGGATGTTCTGTCCTTTTGCAAGTATCCAGAGTCCATGGATTTTAGAGGGTGACTTCGATGGCCCATAGCTGTGGGGATATGGCTCTTGTGAAAGTCTGATGGGACTGGTAAGAACTTGGTCCATCGCGAGGTCTTCCTCGAGAGCTCTTGCTGGCTGCTGGTGGTGTTTTGGCCTAAGGCATCTTTTGGTTTCAATCCTGTTTCGCTAAATGTCGGCTAGCGTTAATTATGTGGCTCAAACATTGACAAGACAAGCATATGAACGGCTCCTAGCAGAGCGCGACGAGCTATCGACACGTGGTCGTATTGAAATAGCAAAAGTTATAGAAGATGCTAGGGCATTGGGCGATCTACGTGAAAATGGGGATTACCATGCGGCTAAAGATACCCAAGGGAAGATGGAAGCTCGAATTCGATTGATCGATTCCATCCTTGAGGATGCCATAATTATCGATGATGAAGCTGTCTTTGACGTTGTCGGTATCGGATGCGTGCTCACCTTGCGGTACGTTGGAGATGAAGATACGGAGTCCTATTTTTATGGATCAATTGAAGAAAAGAGACCAGGTCTAGCATCTTTGTCTCCAAGCAGTCCATTGGGTAAAGTACTTCAGGGCAAACAAAAGGGAAGTGTTGTCACCTATCAGGCTCCTGGTGGAACGCTTGAGGTGGAGATTGTGGATATTGGATCTTAGGCTGGCGTAAAGCGACTTTTGAAGTGCGGTGTCGGTCTTTCCGGTCGGCTAAGTCGGTTTATCTAAGTCGGTTTATCTGCCTATCGAAGCCATTATCTATTTATCTGACGCATGGAAAGCAGTTGCATTGACCGTTTTTAGTTGCTTTTTACAATTTTCCCATTGACTTTGCCTTTGGGAGTATTGCAATGAATGGCCGTCAAAGGGAAAATTTTAGATTTTGCCTTAAAAATTCTTGAATTCCCAATGGGGCTAAGTGGACTTGGCTATCTTGTCCTGCTAATGTTTACCTATTATAAATCTCTCCCTAATAAGGAATGTGGTCTTAGTGGTCACTATATTTGCACGATTCGTAGTAATTATTTGAACGCTTGTGGCTCAGTATCGCTGAGGTGCAAGCGTTAGAGGCCGGTCACAAACGTGGGCGGTCTTTTTTATTGGTATAGCTACGAATGGACGTGGGGATCTTCTGGACCATCGGTGTGCTCTTCAAAGAATGGACTTTTGCATGTATAACATTGCGCTTATTGGTGGGGACGGTATCGGCCCCGAAGTTGTGGAACAAGCGATGAAGGTAATTGACGCTACTGGCGTCAAGACTTCAAGTACTTCATATAACCTTGGAGCGTCGCGATATATTCGGACCAAAGAGGTACTTCCAGATTCGGTTTTAGATGAGTTGCGCACTTTTGATGCGATTCTTCTTGGGGCCGTTGGGCCTGCAATTGGCTCAAAAGAGGTTCCGTCTGGAACTCTCGAGCGCGGTCTTTTGCTGAAGTTGCGTTTCGAATTGGATCTTTATATCAATTTGAGACCGTTTGTGACGCCTCCAAGTGGTGCCAATCCAGCCTTCGAGACGGTTGACTTTGTAGTGATTCGAGAAAATACCGAGGGTACTTATGCTGGCGAAGGCGGTTTTCTTCGAAAGGGCACACCAAATGAAGTTGCCACTCAGGGTTCGGTAAACACTCGTTTTGGTGTTGAGAGGGCGATCCGCTTTGCATTTGAGTTGGCGAATTCGCGCCCTGCGAAGAACCTTACTCTGGTTCATAAGACAAATGTTTTGACTTTTTCTGGAGATCTTTGGCAACGAACCTTCGATGCTGTGGCGCTGGAGTTCCTTGGCGTTTCCACCTCCTATAATCACGTTGACGCTGCCTGTATCTACATGGTTGAGTCTCCAAGTCGTTATGACGTTATCGTAACCGATAACCTTTTTGGAGATATCTTGACCGACTTGGCTGGAGCTATCTCTGGAGGCATAGGACATGCCGCTTCAGCTAACTTGAATCCTGCTCGTACCGGTCCTTCTTTGTTTGAGCCTGTCCATGGTGCGGCTCATGACATAGTGGGAACTGGCAAGGCGAATCCAATTGCGGCAATTCGCTCGGGAGCGTTGATGCTTGACTTTCTCGGTGAGAGCCAAGGCGCCAATAAGATTTTTTCAGTACTTTCAGATTTTGCGCCAGAAAGTGGCGCCACTACATCTCAAATTGGGGATGCGATAGCAGAGAGGGTTTCAAATGCCAATTGAAAAGAGCAAGTTTATATGGATGAACGGTGAGATGGTCGGATGGGATGAAGCAAACGTTCATGTCCTAACTCACGGATTGCACTACGGTTCCGGTGTGTTTGAAGGCATCAGGGCCTATCAAACTCCTAATGGCCCTGCGGTCTTCCGCCTGAACGACCATGTGAATCGTCTCTTTGAATCTGCCCATATCTTTATGATTGACATTCCATTTTCTACCGAGACGATAACCGAAGCGATCAAAGCTATCGTGCGCGAGAATAATTTAGAGGAGTGCTACATTCGACCAATCGTCTACCTGGGCTATGGCGAGATGGGCCTAAATCCTCTTACTTGTAAGGCGGATGTTTCGGTTGCTGCATGGAAGTGGGGGACATACCTAGGTGAAGATGGTGTCACCAAGGGGATTCGCTTGAAAGTGAGTTCCTGGGTGCGACATAACCCGAACTCTCTTCCTCCAGCGGCCAAGGGAACTGGTATGTATATGAACTCTTCCCTCGCAAAGGTTGAAGCGGTAAAGGCCGGCTACGACGAGGCGATTTTGCTCTCTCCTCAGGGCTATGTCTCTGAGTGCACAGGTGAGAACGTCTTTGTAGTGCGCAAAGGGAGAGTTTTCACACCTCCAACTTCTGCTGGTGCGCTTGAGGGTATTACTCAATCGACGGTAAGTGCTCTGGCGCAAGAGTTGGGCTACAAGGTCGAGGTCGAAAACATTCTTCGCTCAGACCTTTACACTGCGCAAGAGATCTTTGTCTGTGGAACCGCCGCAGAAGTTACCCCAGCAGTTTCGGTCGACGATCGTATGGTGGGCGACGGTAAGCCCGGAGTGTTTACGAAAGCCATTCAGGCCGCCTATTATGCTGCGGTCCACGGCGAGAACGACAGACACCCAGAGTGGCTTGACTATGTCGGCTGAGATTGACTTTGCGGTTCCTGAGAGCGTAGAGATCTACGATACGACACTTCGTGATGGCTCGCAACAAGAGGGAATCTCATTAACTGTCGATGATAAGCTTCGAGTCGCAGAGGCCCTAGATGGCCTTGGGGTGAAATATATCGAAGGGGGTTGGCCTGGGGCCAACCCTAAAGATATCGAGTTCTTTCATCGTGCTCCGCGGGAGATTCGCTTTGGGAATGCAACTCTCGTGGCATTCGGGTCAACTATGAGACCAGGCGGTGACGTTAATAGCGATGATACCCTAAGGAATATGTTGGATGCTAATACCGAAGCGGTATGCATGGTAGCTAAGTCTTGGGACTATCACGTAAAAGAGGCGCTTCGAACTACTTTGGACGAGGCGCTACGTATGGCGGAAGAGTCCGTTCGCTACCTAGTGGAGCGCGATCGACGGGTGTTTTTCGATGCAGAGCATTTTTTTGATGGATATAAAAATAATCCACAATTTGCGATGGCGGTTTTAAGAGCTGCTCAAAATGGTGGTGCCTCCACCTTGGTTTTATGTGATACCAATGGAGGATCCTTGCCATTTGAAGTTGAACGGATCGTGCGGGAAGTGAAATCTAGCTTTCCTACACAGATTGGCGTTCATTTTCACAATGATTCTGGATGTGCTACGGCAAATGCGCTCACCTCAGTTGGCCTTGGAGCTACCCACGTCCAGGGCTGCATAAATGGTTATGGAGAAAGAACTGGCAATACCGATCTGTCGGTAGCAATCCCTAACCTAACTCTAAAGATGGGCATCGAGACGATCCCGCGTGAGAAGATAGCAATTATTACATCGGTTTCACGCCACTTGGCTGAAGTCATAAATATCGCGACTGATCCTCAGAAGCCTTACGTTGGAACCTCGTCGTTTACACATAAGGCCGGCCTTCATGTCAGTGCTATAGCACGACGAAAGGACGCATACGAGCACATCGCTCCAGAGCTGGTAGGCAATGGAACGAGATTTGTGGTTTCAGAGATGGCAGGTCGTTCGACCGTAGCTATCAAGGCTAGCGAATTAGGGATAGATCTCACTAAAGAGCAGATCGCCACTGTTCTTGAGCACCTAAAGACCTTGGAGCACCAAGGTTTTCATTTTGAGACAGCAGATGGTTCGATGGAACTACTTTTGCGAAGGGCGACCGGCTGGAATCAAAACTTCTTTGAGGTCGAGTCCTTTAGAGTAATTGACGATTTTAGGGATAATTCAGAACAACTTACTGAGGCAACTGTAAAACTTTGGGCAAACGGAGAGAGACTTATTGCCACCGGTGAAGGAAACGGTCCTGTGAATGCCTTGGATGGTGCGCTGCGAAGGGCATTGACTCCGCTTTACTCGGGATTGAACTCGATACATTTGACCGACTTTAAAGTTCGAGTTTTGGATTCAAGCAGCGGAACCGGAGCCAAGGTTCGTGTTTTAATCGATTCATCGGATGAAGTGGGATCTTGGACCACAATTGGGGTTTCGCCAAATGTAATCGATGCCTCCTGGCAGGCTCTGGTTGATTCAATTGTCATTGGCTTGTTAAGGACTCAGCAAGGGTAGCTCTTTTTATCTATCACTTGGGACTAAGTCTCGATCAGTGTTTTGACAGCTTGAGGCTATGATCTTCGATTTAAAATGAGACAAATCGGTTGTCGGTTTGCGAGCTGCAGTTAAAGCAGTTAGCCTTGTAGATTGTTATTTGATTCGATGAAGAGGTTTTAGTGACTCAGCCAGATTACGTTCCCGTCGCTTCTGGAACACAATTGAGAAAATTTGATGAGCTATCTAACCCTGGAAGCTGGATGAGCGATCGTGTGGCAGAACTCCCTCCAAATCCTCATTCCGCAGTAGAGCAGGGAGTTCTTCTGGGTACACCAGGTCCTGATAGTGGTTTTGCTATAAAGTTGGCAAGATACGAACTGGCCAAAATTTCCTTGGATGAAAATGAGCATCATGAAGATGTGGAAAAGGCCGTTACTTCAGTTGCCATCAAGCGTTCAGCACTTTACTCGAGAGCTCCGGTTATTCACGATGTCAGGTTTGCCCTAAAACTATTTGGCTATGGAGAGGAACTTTCTCCACCAGTGGAGCTTGTTGAATTTCGAAAGAAGGCTTTTTCCGGGGTGGCTCACGACTATTTCAAAGTGCGTCGCCTTTTGGACCTAATTCCAGTTGCAACTCTATCTCTATCTGTCGATGAGATAGATGTCGCTAAATGGGATCAGTACCTTCTCTCTTGAGCTTGATTCGCCTACCTCTTTCCAAGTCGTAATCTCTAATAGTCGGTGGATTTCGAAGGTATATTGTATGAAACTTGCTAGAGTGACCGCTTGTGGAGTCAAGATTTGAGATTAGTAGTGCTTCTGTCGCAGAGATCCGAAGAAGTATTGAAGCGAAAGTGATCTCATACGATGAGGCGCTTTCGACTGCTTTTGATCGGATGGGACAACTTGATAAAGAAGGACCGAAATTAAATGCCCTTTTATCTCTTGTTGAAGTTGATGAAGTTCATCTTCAACAAGAGAGATCGAAGCCTCTTAGCGGAATTGCATTTTTAGCAAAAGATAATATTGATACCCAAGACCTTCCTACGACGGCCGGTTCGCTAGCCTTTGAGGGTTTGCCGGCCTCTAGCGATGCTCCAATTATTACCTTGATGCGGTCGCTGGGGGCCACTTTGATTGGAAAGACCAATCTTTCTGAGTGGTCAAACTTCAGAGGCATCTACTCGGCTAGTGGCTGGTCGGGTGTTGGGGGTCAGACTCGAAACCCTCACAGACTCGATCGTAGCCCGGGTGGGTCATCTTCTGGATCTGCAGTTGCGGTCGCAGCTGGGTATGTGCCGATTGCTCTCGGAACTGAAACCGACGGATCTATTATTTGTCCGGCATCGGTCAATGGCGTGGTGGGCTTTAAGCCCACCCATGGGATCTTGCCGACAGAAGGCGTAGTGCCTATTTCTCGAACTCAGGACACCCTCGGCATCTTCGCTCGCTCAGTTTTGGATGTAGAGATTGTCTATAGTGCGTTGATCGATAAGTTGGGTAAGGGAGCGCTCTTTGGCGAAGGTAGTGCAAGCACGAATTTGTCGGCCAGACCACAACCCACACCATTTCGAATAGGCGTGCCTAGAGCAGGGTTTTTTGGATATAGTCCAAAGTCAGACCTGGTATTTGAGGATGTGCTTATTGCACTAGGCGAGGCCGGAATTCTTGTGATAGACGATATCGCAACCCGAGCAGGAAGCGATCTTTCGTTCAACATTGGCCATGAGTTGTTGGTTTTGCGATGGGAGATGAAGCAAGAGCTCGGTAAATATTTGAGTGCAAGAGGTGTCGAGGGCCGTTCTAGCTTGGAGGAGATCGTCGACTTTAACAGAGATAATTCCTCGAGAGAGATGAGTTTTTTCGGGCAAGAACATTTTCTTGCCGCCTGTGAAATGGACGATTCCTACCGTAGCGATTACGAGGTTGCTCGCTCTACAAATTTGGGACATACTAGAGGTGAAATTCGCAAGACTCTAATCAATGGTGATGTGGATTTTTTGCTAGTTCCGTCTATGGGACCTGCGTGGCTTATTGATCATATTTGTGGAGACGTGATAGCAGGAAGTGGCTATTCGTTAGCTGCAATAGCGGGCCTCCCTTCCATCAACATTCCAATCGGAGATGTCTTTGGTCTTCCAGTTGGAATGACGCTTTTTGGTGACGCCTATAGTGACCTGCATCTACTTAGGGTAGCCTCGCGGATCCAGGAGATCTTGTCCCTGAAATTGTTGCCTGGATTTTCAACTTCATCGGGGCTTTAGTCTGGCATTTTTCTGGTGCCGCCGATCCTTTTTCGGTGAGTTTTTTTGTCTTTAGCAATTGGAGAGTGGTGACATGGCACCGAGAGTTCCATTCTTGATGAGTGTGCGCACTAAGTTGTCAATTCAACGATTAGGATATTTATCCGCTGCGCTCGTAGCTTAATGGATAGAGCATCTGACTACGGATCAGAAGGTTGGGGGTTCGACTCCCTCCGAGCGCGCGATCTTCCTCAATTGGCGATCCTGCCCTGTCGCTGATCTCATAGGGCGATAAATTTAAACCAATGTAAATCCTGACTTTTGCTAGGGATAATCGTTATGAGACTCTGTTCTTCCCAGCCCATCTTTCCGAAAATCAACCTATTCTCCCAGCTAGTTGAGTATGTGGTCTTACGTTGGGACACTACAAATGCGTCGCAATGGTCTTTATCCGTTTAAGGGGATCACTAACTCCTAAGAGACGGTAGATCTCTTTGTGAACCGGCTCAGAAACACCACTAGTGCGGATGTGATAGACAACGCCTTTATCTGATGTAAGAACTATGGTGGCTCGGCGGTGACTGTTGAGTTGCTCTTTGATGGTTGACCATCTTCTCTTATCGTTATTTTGTCTTAAGGTCAGCTCAATAGCACTAAGGAGGTGATAGGCAAGTACTGAGATGAAGAGGTGAGCAGCAGTTCGGCTAGCTAGTTGATGATAGACCGGTCGAAGTCCAAGATCACTCTTGAGGGATCTAAAGGCATCTTCTACTTTAGTGAGAGTCGTATAGATATTCCAGATCTCACCTGCATCTAGCTCGCTATGGCTGGTGTCTATGACGTAGGCTCCTTGGAGATTATCATCTTTGGCTTTAGTGGGTTTTTCTGTAATAGTGAGATTGATTACTTTGTCAAAGCGTCTCTTTTTGATGATCTTGCCATGGTCTTGATGATATTCAAGGGATATCTCGTATTTGGAAGCAATACTTGGGTACTTGGCCTTGATGCGTCCGATACGCTCTGAGACAACTGTGGTCTTAGATATAGAACCCTTTGTGATTGAGGTACTCAACGAAGTGATATCTACTAAGAATCTCTCATTAGCTTGACTAGAGATCGCTGATTCCTTCTTGGATCTCCCCAAAGAACGACACAACACCACGGTTGTGGTGTTGTTGTTGGTGGAAGAGGAGGAGGAGGAGGTGGAGGTGGCGTTAGTATCAGTGTCGGTGCTGCAGTTCTTGATGATATTGTCTTCAGTGTCGTTGCTGTCGCTCTTGATGATTTTGGTGTCGTTGCTGCTGTCGCCGTCGCTGATATTTTTGCCGGTATTCTTGCTGCTGTCGCCGTTGCTGCTGTCGCCGTTGCTGCTGTCGCTGTTGCTGATACTGTTGCTAGTGTTGCCGGAGGTGGTGTAACTGTTATTGTCGTCAGTGTCGGTGTCTTCTTCTAGCGTTTGCACTTGTCCTTGTACTTGTGTTTGCACTAGCCCTTGTACTTGTGTTCTCACTCGCCCTTGTGGCTTTTGTGGTTCCACTTGCAGCTTTTTCACCAGCACAGGGGATCCTTGGGCATCGTAGATCTCGGTGAAGCCTTCCATCTCCATGAAATGGCTTCGATAGAGGCTCTTTTTGTTAGCTCTCTCAATTACTACGTAGTTGAGATTGCGCTTAATAAGAAGTTCTAGGTTTGCCTTGGTAGCAATTCCCCTATCCATCACAATGGTAGGAACAACATCCCCAAAGAGAGATCCATCCGATAGAGACTCCAAGGCATCAAGTACGCTAATGAGAGTTCTAGGCTCAGAGGTATTGCCCTCATGTATCTCTGAGTAGATGGGTAGTCCCCGGTGATCAACAAGTAGTGCCAGAGAAACTAATGTGCAATCAAAACGCTTCTCTTTGGAATGTCCATGTTTAGCTAGGGAGTTCCCCTTAGTAGAACCTTCGAAGTAGGTGTTAGTGAGATCAAAGAGAAAGAGCCTGGTATTCGTCCTAAAGAGATCAGAGCTAGCTCTATAGAGTGCTGGCTCTATGACGCCTTTAGCGTCATAGAGCTTATCTGCAATTGCATAGACCTTATCCTTGTGAAACTTAGAGAGATCGATACCACATATCTCAGGTAATGAAGAGTTGGAGTTGATATACGAATAGGTCTTTCGATCAGATCCAGGATGAATAAGACGAGCTATTATCGTTGCCTTGGCAATACCAAGAGATTCACCCGATAGACCTGCACTCTCTAGGATCTTATCGAAGCTAAGAGCTTCATAGAACGAGTTTCCTATGAGTTCTGGACCGATACTTCTACTATTGATAGTCTAAGCCTGGATCCACCGAAAATTTAGCCGATCGACTTTGATTTAGACATAGAAAAGGTGCTCTGAACTGGTAAACTTTAGGTTGTAATAGTCAAAAAACAACCAGTTCAAGGAGCACCTTTTAGATGCGAGCATCTACTAGTGCTTTAGAGTGTTTGATAGTCACCTTTGACGATTCGAACGCAGTTTCCAACAGTGGGTTAATACTCCCTATCACCCTTGCTGAGAGACTTGGCCTTAGGGATCTCTTTGATTCTCACATTGACCTAGAGGATCGTCCTGGACGAGCAAATGTTGGCAGAAAAGCTATGGCTATCGTCGCATCTATTTTGGCCGGTGGTGATTGCATTGATGACACTGCAATCCTTCGAAGCCCAAATGCACAAGTTATCCTTGGTCAGATAATGCCAGCACCATCCACTCTTGGTGTCTTCTTGCGTAGTTTTGAGACCAGTGACATCGCAGATGTTGAACGAGTTGCAGCTTTGTTGCTAAAACGAGCCTGGCTAGCTGGAGCAGGTCCAGGTGATGAGTCACTCACCATTGATGTTGATTCCACAATATGTCAGGTATATGGAAACAAAAAAGAAGGAGCTTACTTTGGTTATACCAAAGTAAGGGGGTATCACCCACTAGTAGCAGCAGTTGGTAAAACAGGTGACATTCTTGGAATAGTGACACGTGAAGGCAATGCCAATACCGCTCGTGGTGCCGGGGAGTTTGTAACCCAGGTAATCAACAATGCCAGAGCCGCCGGAGCAACTGGTGAAATAACCATGCGTTTTGACTCTGGGTTCTACTCAAGAGCCGTTAGAGACGCAGCTAGTGCGGGTGATGTTCGCTTTTCTATTACAACACGGATGTCCAAGAGACTAAAAGGTATCATCTCCGATATCCAAGAGGATGCCTGGACTTCAATTCCCTACTGGCTTGAAGGTGGAGCTGATGTAGCAGAAGTGAAATATCGCGCATTTGCAAGAGATAGACAAGACGTTCGTCTTATCGTACGAAGGGTCAAGCCTACTCCCGGGTCTCAGCTGGCACTATTTAGTGACTATGACTATCACGCATTTATTACCGATCGACAAGGCGAAACGCTTTTCCTTGAGGCTGATCACCGAGCACATGCCCAGATCGAACTAGTCATCAAGGATCTCAAAGGAGGTTCTAGATGGAATCATGTTCCATCCAGATGCATGAACGCTAATGCCGTTTGGTTGGCTCTGGTCTGGTTAGCCATTGGTGCAATTGCACACAACCTGGCACGGTTCACTGCACAAATAGGTGCTATTGCAGAAACTGTTATCACCACACCAAAGCTTCGACGGTGTTACTTTCAGATCGCAGGACATATCACTCGTTCAGCTAGAAAAGTAATACTCCATCTTGAAGAACACTGGCACTATAAGGATAAGTTCTTAGAAGCTCTTGATCGGATCAGAAAGTTTGAGATCGCCATCACCTGAACATCTGGTTACCTAACACACTGAATATTACTTGAAGGAACTGCTCTAGAAGACAAGGGATTAGGTCACTATGGCCAAAATGAGATTTCAGAATCTCAAAAATGACCAAACAGGCTCAACCACAAAGGGAATAGGTCATATTTGGCTCTCTGAAACCAGATTTAAGCCATAGACCCTCCGTCAAACCTAAATCAGTTCCGAAAAACCGACTCAGAGTCACACCGAAGGGCTCAAGCTGGTCCATTTCTGTGGATTCAGGCTTAGCACTAGAGAGATCCACCATCTCAAGGTCAGCCTCAGTAGTTCTTGTTTCTTTAGCGGCTGCAACTTCGGAACGAATTGCATACTTGGTGATTGCCAGATCTGCGTATCTGGCAATAATAGGATCTGATTCAAAGAGTGAGGTTACTCCAGAGAGTCCCAGGTAATAGCATTGGCTATAGCATTGGCTATAGCATTGGCCAGAGCTGGCCACAATGACTTATCCAGGTCCAGTTCGGTCAAGGTCATTACTATACGTTGACGGGGACCTTTTTCACAGCGGTAGGACTCAACGAGTTGGTACTTACTGTAGCTAACGCCGGTCTTTTTATTAACTGTTGGAGTTTCACGGATAAACACAACAAGACAATAGCACCATGTCAGAGCTAATGCAAGTCATAATCAAAACTACTCAAAAATTAGGACACTACATTCGCGACCCAAAAAGATCTAATACCCATCTACCAGGGAATCTATAAATCACACAAGCCGAAAATCGCCCAAAATCCCCTCAAAAGGGGCCAATTGGGGCGATTTTTCGGGAATTCTGCGAAAGATGGGTTGGGTCCGCATCGCAGCAATAAGAGATCCTTGGTCTAAATCGCTACGCATGAGGTCAGGCGGGTAGGATGCAATCGGAGCAGTCGGATCCGACACCGTCGTTGTCATTTTGAATGCCCTGGAGTTGATCCAGTTAGGCTGACTTGTTTCATTCATAGAGCGTACGTAGTGTTTAGAATTTCGAATCACCCTTCCTGTACCAAATGGCGACGATCCTATGTGGTACATAGATACCCTTCGACTCTTTGTGAATGAAGAGAATCATCGAATTGAACTCTAAGCTGCAAACCCGAACTAGAGAAACTCTCTCCTCTGGTTATCGATAGCATCCAGTTGGAGAGAGTTCGAGGCGTCAGGTCATCCATACAATCTCCACTTTTGCACAAGTTCTCTCCATCGGTGCGCGTCGTTCCTGTTCGTTACGTGGCTGACATAGGCCGCTGTCGTAATCAAGGGGCATTGTCTTTTTGCGGTTTTGCCGTCTCACGCGTGCGTATAATTAGTTCTCGATCGTCACCGAAACTAAGGTGATCGTCACCGATACTTGACACTGTCTCCATTTGCTTTCGTTGGTCGCGTCCCTAGCGATACAGTGAATCTTCGACGTTTGTGAACTCTAAAGATACCTACTTCTTTTACGCTACGAACAGAATCAATTACCTAAGTGGCCGCCGTTTCCTTCAACTTTAATGAGGAGCTTCTTATGTCGATTACCATAGTGACACCTGATAATTCGCACCGTCTGCTCAATTTCTAGGTGTCTGCTAAATCTGAGTAACCTCAAAAGGAACAATTGGGCAGACACCTAGCAGATGCCCGACGCACATTGACGCTAAGTGCTTAGAAGCTTTTATACATACTTATCAAGTTTCGTAAGTTTCGCCTCCACCGAGACCAGATTGGAGCTAATCTTTAGTAGAACAGATGTTCGATAAAGGAGGCATGGTGGATATCTCAGGCTTTATGGTACGCTTCGCTTCAGAGGAAGCATGTGAAGATCATTTGATCAAATTGCGGTGGAAAGAGGGATTTAGATGCCCAAAGTGTGACTCTGACCAGTTTACCTTAATCAGGCCAAACCATCGAAGAAATGCAGCATCTCGAGCTCCACTTTTTCAATGTAAATCTTGTCACCGTCAAACTAGCGTTACCTCCGGAACCATCTTCCATCGAAGCCATATCTCTTTATCCAAGTGGTTCTCCGCTATCTATCTATTGTCCAACGACAAGCGTGGTCTTTCGGCTACTACCATTGCTAAATTCGTTCAAGTATCTTATTCGACTGGCTGGTTGATGCTAAATAAGCTACGAAAAGCAATGGCTGACCGAAATGGTTTATATAAACTTGGAGGAAACGTCCAGGTAGATGAGTTCTTTTTAGGTGGTGAGAGCCATGGCGAAGGCAGAAGAGGAAAGGGAACAAAACAAAC
>NZ_JXYS01000018.1 GCF_000949295.1 Acidithrix ferrooxidans | reverse complement strand
AGTCCAAGGTCTCGAGCACATACCCCGTAACTTGGGTTACCATCACTTATCAGCTTGGTATCGGAATCTAAACGTCTCACAAAAACATCTTTGAATGATTTAGCAGTGGTATCTTTGATTACTTCCATGAAGCAATGAGTAGGAGCACCATTGCTAATCGACACTCCAATTAGGACATTGGTTTGTTTTGTTCCCTTTCCTCTTCTGCCTTCGCCATGGCTCTCACCACCTAAAAAGAACTCATCTACCTGGACGTTTCCTCCAAGTTTATATAAACCATTTCGGTCAGCCATTGCTTTTCGTAGCTTATTTAGCATCAACCAGCCAGTCGAATAAGATACTTGAACGAATTTAGCAATGGTAGTAGCCGAAAGACCACGCTTGTCGTTGGACAATAGATAGATAGCGGAGAACCACTTGGATAAAGAGATATGGCTTCGATGGAAGATGGTTCCGGAGGTAACGCTAGTTTGACGGTGACAAGATTTACATTGAAAAAGTGGAGCTCGAGATGCTGCATTTCTTCGATGGTTTGGCCTGATTAAGGTAAACTGGTCAGAGTCACACTTTGGGCATCTAAATCCCTCATAGCATAAGCAATTTGATCAAATGATCTTCACATGCTTCCTCTGAAGCGAAGCGTACCATAAAGCCTGAGAGATCCACCATGCCTCCTTAGTAGAACATCTGTTCTACTAAGGATTAGCTCCAATCTGGTCTCGGTGGAGGCGAAACTTACGAAACTTGATAAGTATGAAGATTATTGTAACTCCGGAAATTATTTTGACACTAATATAGTTTTGTTATCTGAAGTAATTAATGATTAGACATACATCTTTCAACTCAAGACCTTTGGACGAATGGCCAAGTAGGCCCCTTTGGGGTTGAGTGAAGTTGGAATATTACCAAAAAGAGAGGGAAATAAGTTTTGCCCGAGGGAAACAATCTTTCAGGAAATCCTTTTGAGGGTGAGACTGAACGCGATGCTAGGCCGTTCGAGCTTCTGTCTAGGATGTCGGGCGTGTTGAAAACTCTTCGGGATACCAACATAAAAGAGATAGTAGGAGATGTTCCAGAACCTTCGCCTCGTCACATTATTGCACTCTCTCATATCGTGATATTCCAGCCAATCTCAGTCTCTGACCTAGCGGTACATCTTCACGTCTCTTTGGCTACCACTTCGAATCTGGTGAGCCAATTGAGCAATGGAGGGCTGGTGGATCGAACTGAAGACCCCAACGATCATAGACGGACCTTGGTAACGCTTTCTAAGGATAAAGGAACTGTAGCTGCACAATTGATTCATCAGCGAATGGAACCGATCATAGGCGGCATCAACAAGATGGGAAATGATCGATTTCGAATGTTATGTGAACTTTTGGATGAACTTTTGGAAGGGATAGAGTCGAATCCACGCAATCCTACGGTGTTGGATCGGGAGGTGGAGACTTGACAATCCAGGGTAGATAGTTGTTTTTGGATTATCGATTATTCGCCAAATTTTAGAGTGAGTCGTCATTTGCTAATAGGAGTAATATGCAAAAATTTTTTAGAGGCTTGGGCCATTTTTCGGTAAAGTATCGATGGTTTATCATTGTCTTTTGGATCGCTGGCACTTTTGCATCGATTCAGTTCTTACCATCGCTTGGTTCGGTGGTTACCAATTCCAATAGGGCATTTCTTGCATCTAGCTCTCCCTCGATACAGGCCGCTAATTTAGCGTCGCCATTTCTAAACTCCAACGACTCCCAGGTCATCGTGGTTGCACAGACTAGTCAAAGTAAACTTTCCCCAACAGATAGGGCTGCATTTGTTGCCGTTCTGGCTTCGATGAAAAAGGAGCCGACAGTACTTTCGGTTAAGGTGGCAGGGGTTTCGCCTGACCAACGTGCTATCCAGGGAGTGATAATCTCAAAGACTGGTCCATTTGGTGCCACGGGTCTAAAGACACTAGTGGGCAACCTGCGTTCTGCCATCAAGGCAACACCTGTCCCGAGTGACCTTTCTGTTCACTTGGCAGGACAGACAGCGGTTACTGTTGATTCAAACTCTGGTAACAGCGCTGGTCCAAGCAATGCTCAGAACTACTCAGTTCTGCTGGTTGTAGTTATTCTTCTCATTGTCTTTCGTGCTGTGTTGGCTCCGTTTGTAACCCTGCTTCCAGCTGTATTCGTAGTACTAGCTGGAGGTCCAATTATCGCGGAGGCCTCCAAAGCTGGGTTTACGGTATCATTTGTCACCCAGCTTCTCTTTATTATTTTGATCATCGGTGCCGGAACTGATTACGGTCTTTTCTTGGTCTTTAGAGTGCGGGAAGAGCTTCGTCGTGGACTAGAGCCTAAAGCTGCCGTATCTAGGGCGCTTGAGAAAGTCGGAGAATCTATTACCTTCTCTTCGGCGACGGTTATCGCAGCGCTTTTGTCCTTGGTGACTGCCTCTTTTGGCTTCTATCGGGGCCTCGGCTGGCCGCTAGCTATCGGTGTTGCTCTGATGCTGATCGCAGGCCTTACTCTGTTGCCAGCGATTTTAGCGGTTCTGGGTCGTGCCGTCTTTTGGCCAACCTCGACGCGTCCTGGAGAACCAAAAGTAGGACTCTGGGGACGGATTGCAGCGAGGGTTGTAACTAGGCCTGTAACTACATTGATCATAGGTCTCGTTATCTTTGGTTCTTTGGCGGTTGCATCATTTGGCAATTCGCCATCTGGGTTTGCCTCGGCAAGCACCGCTCCTAAGGGCTCTGACTCTTACTATGGTACTCAAATCCTAAACAAGGAGTTCCCTTCATCGAGCTTCAATCCGACGGAGGTAATCTTCAAGTTCAAGAGATCGGTTTGGTCAAATCTATCCAATATAGAGGCTATGCAAACCGATCTTTCGCACCAGTCGACCTTAAAGTCAGTGTTTGGTCCCTTCAATGTGTTAGCTACCAAATTTAGCGCAAGCCAGCTAAGTGCACTGAATGCACAGTTGGGTTCACCAGCTGGACTGCCAGCCATAGAACCGGCAAACCTATCAATTCCTCCGAAGGTATATCAGGCGTATCGTAGCGAGTATCAGTTCATCTCCAAAGATGGAAGAACCATTTTATTCGTAACAAGTCTGAGCGCTGGAAATGCAGCTTCGACCGCTGCGCTGAATGCTACACCGTTGATTCGCTCTCAGGTGGGAGCGGTTGCGAATAAGTTCGGGGCTGAAAAATATGGAGTTGCTGGTCTAGCTCCAGCAGCATACGATATTGCATCTTCGTCGAGTTCGGATCTTGTCAAGATTGTTCCAGTGGTCATCATCATTATTGGTGTTCTGCTAGCTTTAGTTTTACGAAGTGGTGTGGCGCCTCTTTATCTGATGATCTCCGTCATTCTCTCGTATCTTGCCGCACTTGGGGCTGACGTTATTGTCTTTATCTACTTCGGCGGAAATAGCGGACTCAACTTTGTCTTACCCTTCCTATTATTCCTCTTCCTATTAGCACTGGGAGAGGACTATAACATCTTGGTTATGACAAGAATCCGCGAAGAGGCCCAACATAGAGATCTTCGCTCTGCAGTGAAGGTCGCCCTAAATGCTACTGGGTCGACTGTGACATCGGCGGGAATGGTCCTAGCTGGTACCTTTGCGGTTTTGGCTCTCGCCCAGCTAGGAAATTCCCAGGTAGAAGAGATTGGCTTTGGCCTTGCTCTTGGAATCGTTATGGATACCTTTTTGGTCCGAACTCTCTTGGTCCCTAGTGTTGTGGTCCTTTTGGGTCATTGGAATTGGTGGCCATCTCATCTTTTCAAGGAATCACACTCTGACCTCGAGGCTGCTAGGTGGGAGGCTGAGCAAGCTGAAATGGATAATCCAAATGAACCAAGCGGCGATGTGACTATCGGCGTAAAGTAAGTTAGCTCTTTGACCAATAGTCTCGGCTTTGTTGCTCATTGGATGATGCGATGGAGCCGAGACTATTTTCATCTCAAAAAGGCGGGATTTTTGTCGAATCGGCACTTGTTCTGAACCGTTTTCGGCCCTATTTGTTGTTCGCTAGAGTCTTGTCATAGCGACTTTTAAGAGCCGATTCCCTGGTCCTATTAGAGCCTCGCTCCGATAAGAAATCGCATCGCTCGGCCAAATCTCTGAGTTAATCGTTTAATATGTCATGAAGGGCCTCGAAGGACATTCCCTAGAAAGGACGTCATGTCAGGAAGTGTAACCACACGAGTAATCGGTTCAATTGCAGAGATACTAATTACTAATCCTGAGCGCAAAAATGCGATATCGCAGGATATGTGGGGTCAACTCGACGATTGTATCCGCCTCGTTGACTCGAATGATTACGTCAAAGTGGTCATAGTACATGGTGGCGATGGCAACTTTGTGGCCGGTGCTGACATCTCTGAATTTAAAGACCTGCGTCAAAGTGGCCAAAGCTCGCATACCTACGATGAAAATACCGAGAAGGCACTTTTGCGTCTTCGTAGGACCTCTAAGGTGACCATCGCTTTGATAGAGGGATATTGTATCGGAGGGGGTGTCTCAATCGCTGTAGCTTGTGACTTTAGAATTGGAGCAGCTGATTCGATCTACCAAGTTCCCCCAGCTCGTTTGGGAATTTCCTACCCCCTTGGTTCGCTCTCGCGCTTGGTTGAATTGGTTGGTCCGACTAATGCCAAGTGGATGATCTTTACCGCGGCTCGCCTAAGTGCAGTCGAAGCGGAGTCGATCGGACTCATTAGGAGCGTCGCTTCGGATGCGATTTGGGAATATGTAGATGATCTTGCTCGCCAGATTTCCGAGAATGCACCCTTATCTATTATGGCTACTAAGCGAGTGATTGAGGCGCTTAGTAATGGCGGCGACTCTGTGGCTGATGTGGCGAACGAGATGAGCGAAAAGACACTCTCATCGAGAGATTATCTAGAGGCGCTAGAGGCTTTTTCTCAGAAGCGACAGCCAAAGTTCGAAGGACGTTAGATGTCTTGGGCCATTTTTCTTAGCTCTTTTGATAAGACTTTGCCCATCGCGTTTTTAGGAAGAGCATCTATTGAGATAAAGTCTTTTGGAACCTTATAAGGTGCTAATTGAGCTTTTAGAAGATCTATCAGATCTGAGGTTTTCAGTGGGAGGCTCTTCCAAACTATGAATGCCACTACTTCCTCGCCCCATATCTCACTTTGACGTCCGACCACTGCTACCTCTGCTATTTGTGGGAGAGCGCGCAACTGATCCTCGACCTCTCGTGGGTAAACATTAAATCCGCCGGTGATAATGAGATCCTTTAGGCGAGCATCGATAATTAGATAATCATCTTCATCAAACCTTCCGACGTCGCCGGTCGCAAACCAGCCGTTGGCAAAAGATTTTGCTGTAGCTTCTTCTTGACCGAGGTACCCCTGAAAGATGTTGGGACCCTTGAGCCAAATCTCACCTCGGTTATCGATTCCAACGCTGACTCCACATAGAGGTTTGCCTACGCTACCGGCCTTTCTAGCTCCGTCGAATGGATTGGAGGTGTTCATCACGGTCTCTGTCATTCCGTATCGCTCCAGGGGAGGTTGTCCCATTACTTGGTCTATTTTGGCGAATGTTTGTGGGGAGAGCGGGGCAGATCCTGAAACTATAAGTCTGAACTTTGAGAAGTTACTTGATCGAGAGTCTCCAACTAATCGTCCATAGATCGTTGGTACTCCAAAAAAGAGCGAGGGCCGATGGGCCGAGATAGCGCTAAAGACCGCTTCTAGATCAAATTTTTCTTCTAGTACAATCGACGATCCAACTACCATTGAACCGATCAACCCCACTCCTAGACCGTGCATATGGAATAGGGGTAAGGTTAGGAGTAGCCGATCGGACGACTTCCAATCCCATGCCACAGATAGCCCTTGTATCGAGGAGATGAGATTGCTGTGACTCAAAAGTGCGCCCTTGGGGTTACCTGTTGTTCCTGAGGTATATGCACATAGGGCTATATCAGAAGGACTGCCACTACAGGGAAGGGCCGTTTGTCCATCTACATTTATTTTCCCATACGGAGACTCGCCTTCATAAAGGCTGGACTGATCCGTGCCTCGTCTATTGATTTCATCGTAGGTGATTAGAGATATGGAGCTATTCGTGGTCGGAAGGTGCGATCCAGGGCCAATATATGGATCTTTGTCAAAGCGGAGTTTGGTGATGAACTCCAGATTGGGTTGATCAATTGCATCGCAGGCGAATACGGCGGGACGCACGTCTTTCAAGATGTAAGTGAGCTCTCGTTCTGTGTAGTTGGGGTTTATCGGAACGACTACCAATCTCAGAATTTGGGCTGCAAGAAAGGTCGTGGCAAAAGAAACTGAACCTCGTCCGCTGAGGGCAATTCTTGATCCAGGCGTCAAATCGAAGGTCGAACTTAGCATCTTGGCCTGACCTTGTGCAATTTGATAGAATTGAGCCCCACTTAACCAGCCAGTTTTGGCTGAATGGATGAAGTTCGAATGGTTTTGCTTTAGGTTGAGCTCGCTTATCGAAGCGATAGTTAGATCGAGTGGGTCAAAACGGGTTTCATTGGTGACTATCTTGATAAAGGATGGAGATCCGTCGTTATTGATTGGTGGCACTTCTTTATTTTAGTTAGGCACCATTTGAGGACGTGATCAATCTGCCTTTTATTGATTGACTGGTATATTTTGATCTGGCAGAACGAAGGTGCCATCTTGAATGAACCGGCAATTGATATGCCCTTGCATCATTGGCCCGGTGAGCACTGGGCCAAGAACTGTGCTCTGTGGCGCTCTGGTAAAATCAAGGCCTCTTGCATTGGCGGCCTTTGGGGTTATAGAAAGGGATCGGCCGAGGTCTCTTTGGTAAGGGTCAGTCCACTGGTGCTAAAGCGGAAAATCTTAAATAGAGTTGGTGAAATTTTGCCTTTTGAACCATTGTCGAGATTCCACGAGATAGCCATCTTTGCGAGTAGTGCCCTCTGACAAAGATGGCTTGTGCGTCTCTATATTGCGGATTATTCCAAATGACCTAGAGATATTTGTGAGCCAAGTGGTGACGTTTGTGGCTAAATTTCAAAGAGGCTGGGGGTCTCAAACAAAGGCCGAACGAGAGAGAACTCAAGTTCTTGGTGCTCGAGCCATTTGTAGCTGATGATCCTGTTACATGTTCGGCAAAAAAGAGAGATTGACTTGTATGAAAGCCATAAAGATCGCCTCCAAAGTTTGAATGTTAGAGGCGATCTTTATGGAGATTTTGAATTTGGTAGTCTTAGATCAACGCCGCGGCTTCGCTTAGAACGCCCCTTAGGATTCCGACTATGTCGTCTATCTCCGACCTACCTATGACTAGTGGAGGCGATAGTTGGATGACGGGATCACCTCTATCATCGGCTCGACAGATCAAGCCTTCCTCAAAGAGCCTTGGCGTCAGAAGGCCACGAAGCAGTCGTTCTGATTCGTCGTCGCTAAAGGTCTCCTTGGATGATCGATCCTTGACGAGTTCGATTCCGTAGAAGTATCCAGTTCCTCGGATGTCACCTACGATAGAGATATCTCGCAACCCTTCAAGAGATTCCCTAAAGTATCCCTCGTTGGCTAGTACATTTCCTAGGAGGTTTTCGCGCTCGAAGATGTCAAGATTGGCTAGAGCAACAGCACTTGATACTGGGTGACCAGCAAATGTAAAGCCATGTAAGAAGGTATTGGTCTCCTTTAGATAAGGCTCGATAATTCGATCGGAAGCTATTAGAGCGCCGATTGGAGAATACCCCGATGTCATACCTTTGGCGACAGTGATCATATCAGGTACAAAGTTGTATTTTTGCGATCCGAAGTAGTGGCCCAGACGACCAAAACCGCAGATTACTTCGTCGGCTACCAGCAGCACATCGTATTTGTCGCAGATTTCTCGAACCCGATCGAAGTATCCATCGGGTGGCGTGAAGCATCCTCCGGCATTTTGAACCGGCTCAAGAAAGACAGCAGCTATTGTATCTGCCCCTTCGTAGTTGATCATTCGCTCAATGTCGTCAGCGCAGTGAAGAGTACATGCAGGTGAATTCGCACAATCGACACAACGGTAGCGATTTGTGTTGGCCACCTTGAAGGTGCCGGGTATTAGTGGTTCAAAATCAGCTTTTATGCCGGCTAAACCAGTGATAGAGAGCGCTCCCATAGTGGTGCCATGGTAAGAGATGTTTCGGGAGATAACCTTGGTCTTTTTTGGTTTGCCGGTTAGTTTGAAGTATTGCCGAGCCAGCTTGAAGGCGGTTTCGACAGCTTCACCGCCGCCCGTGGTGAAAAAGACGCGATTTAGATCTCCAGGAGTCAACGAAGCTAACCTTTCGGCAAGTTCAATCGCTGGAGCGTGTGCGTAACTCCATATGGGGAAGTAGGCAAGTTCGCTAGCTTGTTTGGCCGCCGCTTCGGCAAGTTCGTGACGACCGTGTCCTGCTTGAACCACAAAAAGACCAGCCAAACCATCGATATAGCGCTTCCCATGGGAGTCCCAAACGTAGCCGCCTTCTCCCTTTACCATGATGGGAATTTCTGCTTCGTTATAGGAGGAGAGACGTGTAAAGTGCATCCAAAGATGACGGCGCGCCATTTCGGATAGCTTGTCGGAATCGAATTTACTGTAATTATTTTTATCGTTCATCTTGCACCCCAGGCATATGATTGTTTTTCCAGTCTCAAATAGACAAACGTTTCCAGCGACGAGACGCCGGGAACGTTTCGAATGGTGTCATTGAGAATTTCCATCAGGTGGGCATCGTCTTCGCAGACGACCTCAGCGAGCAAGTCGTACCGACCTGCACAAACTACTACGTAGTCAACCTCCTTTATTTTTGCAATTGTCTCTGATACTTTTCGAAGGTCTCCATCGGCTCTTATACCGATCATCGCTTGGCGTGTAAAACCAACCGAAAGAGGGTCTGTCACAGCCACGATCTGCATTACATTTTGGTCGATAAGGCGCTGAACTCTTTGGCGAACGGCTGCCTCTGAAAGGCCAACCTCTTTCGCAAGAGTTGCATAGGAACGGCGACCGTCAATCTGTAGAAGTTCAATCAGCTGTTTTGATTTGTCGTCTAAGGTAAAAAGTCCTCGACTGTCATTTCTTAAAGGTTCCACATTTCTTGTTATGGGCGCTACTGCTCCCCCGCCGCCTCTCACCGGGCGTAATGCTCGTTCCACTTTGATTACTCCAAAAGATATAAGTTCATGGAAAGATATGATTCCAACAGTTCTGTGCGCAATTGTATCGCGAATTGTTCTTGGAAAAAGATCTTTACGAAGGATTCTTACATTTTTGGTATGCGTATTCTAGCGATTCCGAAAATTTCTGTCCATTTTTATGCGTTTTCCATACTTCGACCGCGTTTTCAATGTAGTTTAGGCAGTGGATCATTGATGATACGACGGAGTCGGTGCCCATTTGGTTACGGATCGGTTGATTTATTTTTCTCGGCGGCAGCAGTGGTGGATATTTGTGGTTGTGAACAATACGATTCCTACCGCGGAGCTGTTGGCTTGAGTTAGAGGTTATTCCAATTTACCGTATTTGAATGTGCTGGTGGATCTGGCTTTATTTCAGGTGATTGCTTTCTGGTGGTGTCTTTGATGGTTAGGGGAGTTGAATGCGAGTCCTAGTGATAGGTGCTGGTGGCGTTGGGGAAGCGATTGTAAAGATTTCTTCCAAGTTCGAAAGCTTTAGTTTTATTTGTGTCGCGGATATCGATGAGGACAGGGCGCGATACGTTGCACGACAGACCAATCTTGATGACTCCGCGGTTGCCTATAGCAAATTAGACGCGAGTTCTGTGACGGAGATAGTGGCTTTGGCCTCTGCTTTTGAGATAGATGCGATTATGAACGCCTGTGACCCGCGTTTTGTAATGCCGATCTTTGATGCTGCATACGAGTATGGATGTACTTATGTCGATATGGCAATGTCGCTCTCTAAGCCACATCCGAGCGATCCCTATTCTAAGTGCGGCGTAATGCTGGGGGATGCGCAATTTGAAAAGGCTAACCTCTGGGAGGAGAAGGGGCTACTTGCTTTAGTTGGCGTTGGCGTCGAACCCGGACTGAGCGACATCTTCGCGGCGTATGCGAGCAAGCATCTTTTCTCACAGATCGACGAGATAGGGGTGAGAGATGGAGCGAATTTGGTAGTGGAGGGGTACGACTTTGCTCCGACATTTTCAATATGGACGACGATTGAAGAGTGCCTCAACCCCCCTTTGATCTACGAAGCAAATAAAGGTTTTTACACAACGGAGCCATTTTCTGAGGCAGAGGTCTTTGACTTCCCTGGCGGAATTGGCCCAGTCGAATGTGTGAACGTAGAGCATGAAGAGGTTGTGTTGATTCCAAAATGGCTCAAAGCAAATCGAGTTACCTTCAAATATGGCCTTGGCGATGAGTTCATATCAGTCCTAAAGACCCTTCATAAACTTGGGCTGGATAACGCGCAAAAGATAACAGTGGGTGAAGTCTCAGTCTCTCCTCGCGATGTCGTAGGTGCATGTTTGCCCAATCCAATAGATTTAGGTCCAATGATGCATGGAAAGACTTGTGCAGGGACGTATGTAAGTGGTCTCGATAAGGACTCTAAAGCTAGGGCAGTATATCTTTACCACGTCGTGGACAATGACGAGACGATGGCGAAATGGGGATGCCAAGCAGTCGTATGGCAGACAGCGATAAACCCCGTAATAGCACTGGAGCTAATTTCTAGTGGGGTATGGGCCGCGAGGGGAGTTCTAGGACCGGAGGCATTTGACCCTGATCCATTCCTAGATTCCCTGGTAAAACATGAATCGCCGTGGGGGATGCGTGAGGAGATTGTCTAATTAAATGTTGTTTTTTTAGGTGATATTACAGGAAATTCAAACTATAACAGGAACGACTTACTCCCAGGATTAGCTGGTCTTGGGGTATAATTCGAATCAATTAGGAACAAGGAGCGCAAATTGAGCGAGTCTAAGGAAACTATCAGGAACTTTATTGCGGGCAAAGAGGTCGATGCTCGCTCTGGTTCCACCTCAGATATTATTGATCCATCAACAGGTGCGGTTTATGCCAGTGCACCCCTCTCTGACGCAAGCGATATTGAGCTCGCCTGTCAGGCTGCGGCAAGTGCGTTTGAAGAATGGGGGCAGACGACGCCCTCGGAGCGATCCTTGGCGCTTTTTAGGATTGCCGATGCCCTTGAGGCGAATGCTAAGGAGCTTGTTGAGATTGAATCCCGTAATACAGGCAAGCCCATTGGCTTGACTATTTCGGAAGAGATTCCTCCGATGGTCGATCAGATTCGCTTCTTCGCCGCAGCAGCTCGTAATCTTGAGGGTCGCTCAGCAGCGGAGTATATGCGTGACCATACCTCGATGATCAGGCGCGAGCCCATAGGAGTATGTGCGAGTGTTACTCCATGGAACTATCCAATGATGATGGCGGTCTGGAAGTGGGCGCCTGCTCTGGCTGCAGGAAATACCATGGTTTTGAAGCCATCGGATACCACACCGATGTCAGCGCTCTTTATGGCCAAGGTCATGGCAGAGTTTCTTCCGGCGGGAGTATTCAATGTGGTTTGTGGCGAACGCGATACGGGGAGGGCTCTTATCGAGAACAAGATACCGCAGATGGTATCTATTACCGGTTCGGTCCGTGCAGGCATAGAGGTAGCCCAGACGGCTGCTAGAGATCTAAAGCGAGTCCATCTGGAGTTAGGCGGAAATGCACCTGTAATAGTCTTTGACGATGCCGATGTCGAGAAAGCTGCCCAAGGGATCGCTATTGCCGGCTATTTCAATGCTGGACAGGACTGTACTGCTGCGGCACGTGTGATGGTGGGATCTAAGGTTTATGGTGACTTTGTGGCCGCATTGACTGAAGCCGCTAAGGCAACTAAGGTCGGCAAGCCTGCTGACGAAGCTGACTTTGGTCCTTTGAATAACTCAAATCAGCTCTCTAGAGTGATGGGACTGCTTGAGCGATTACCAGATCATGCCCAAGTTGAAACTGGCGGCGAAAGGGTTGGCCAGGACGGATACTTTTTGACTCCAACGGTAGTTAGTGGCCTTTTGCAGAGAGATGAGATCGTTCAATCTGAGATCTTTGGACCAGTAATTACAGTTCAAAAGTTTTCCGATGAAGCCGAAGCCTTAAAATCTGCTAATGATGTTGAGTACGGACTTGCATCGTCAGTTTGGACCAAGGATCACGGTACGGCCATGCGAATGGCTAAGTCGCTGAATTTTGGAGCAGTATGGATCAATACGCACATTCCTCTTGTTGCCGAGATGCCACATGGAGGTTTCAAGCACTCCGGGTACGGAAAAGACCTGTCAATGTATGGTTTTGAGGACTATACGAGGATCAAGCACGTCATGAGCTATATAGGAGAATAGACCCTGCTTGGCCATAAAATCAGGGCCGAAAGAGTTTTGGGCTATGAATTTTCCAGATGGGTCTTTACTCGATATTTAGTCCTTTATCAAGATGGCATTTCTGGAACTCTGGGATCGTCTAACCTCACGCACAAAAATCCTATCTGAATGAGGTGATCTTTGAACTTACTTCGTGGTGTAACACTCCAATTGGAGTGTTACACCACGAACCTCTAGTTGGGCTGTTTCGAATGCCGTAAGCTATTCCTATAATGGCCCCTAAATATGGTCTGTAAATATAGCCAGTTGGAAACCTTTGATTGTCAGGGAATGCCACAAATACGAGGTCGGCCCTAGCGGAATCGATGAAGAGTGCCGATAGGCAAAAGATTTCTACAGATCTCTTTTTCGCGACAGCTGAACTCCTTAGATGGCTTTGGAGATGTGAAAATCAATGGAGATGTGGCTGTCGTCGAGTTCAAGAGCCTCCTAATTGGTTCGGCCAATTACTTTTTGGATTTAAACGATCATCCTTCGATAGCGTCGAGCTTATTATGCCACTCTTGCACCAGTGCAAGAGTAGTTCCTGCCGCTAATTTTGCTGACGAAGAGATTGAGCTTTAGCCATTGGCTTTTGTTATCTCTGGATTTTTCCTACCATCGATAAAACCCGTCATATCTCCATTGGATCGGGAGGAAAAGATGGTTCGGCTGGCGATTAGATAGTTTGTGACCCATGAGTGTAAAGTCACAGTTTTCGCAGCGTCAAAGGCGATCTCTGGAGCAACTCCAACAATCCTAATCAATAGATTGCTCTGCACGGGTGGAAATTTAACTCCGGTTTCAGGCGATTCAATAGTTGCAAAGTCCTCTTCGACCCAATCTCTTCGTCGGAGATGAGAGTGATGGAATCGCTTGGTTTCGAATCTAGGGCAAGGTTGACGCTCGGAACTTTATTTGCGTTCGAGTGGAGTTCCACCAATTTTACAAAGGTACCAAAGGCTGATTGGGATGGTGCTCTGTCGAATTTTAGGTAGAAGTGAGCGGATGCATCGAGTGTGAGTAAACCTTAGCGTGCCTGTGTCAAAATCTTGCCCATGGCCGCCCCTTGGAATGATGCTCGATGAAGTGTCAATGATCCTAAAGTTGGAGTTGGCCCTGTCGTGCTTTGTCGCCTCACGCTAGATTTCTGTGAACAATACAAAGGCCGCCCTTGGCCTCTTGAGGGTTGCCTGGCTCGCTCGGACATTGTTTTAGCTATTACTTGGTTTCGCCCACGGTCCATGGGCGACTCTGATTGCAACGAGGAGATAATTTCGACCTTGTCTCAGGCGGGATGGACCCTGGGATTTCGACAATGAGCGACCGTGAAGAGTTCTCGCGGTCGCTCATTGTCGATCTTCTCTATCAAGGGAGCATAAGTTAGAGATTTGCTTTGATAGCAGCTTCAAATGCAGCGAGTGCCTGCGCAACTTGGCTCTCATTGACGATCAGAGGTGGCATCCACCGAATGACGTTATTGTAGGTACCGGCATTCATAAGGATTACTTTGCCATTTTCGCGTGCGTGTCTGAGAATTTGATTGACAAGTTCACCGTTTGGTAACCCAGTTGCTGGGTCGACAATCGTGCAACCTAACATAATTCCAAGGCCACGTACGTCGTTTATGATTTCATACTGAGCTTTGAGTTCTTCTAAACCCGATCTAAGTTGAGCACCTCTTGCCACCACATTTTCAAGAAATCCTTCAGATCTCAGGATGTCAATTGTTGCCAGTGCTGCGGCGGCGCCTATTGGATTTCCTCCGTAGGTTCCTCCGTGGCTGCCTACGGGCCAACGTTCCATGATTTCATAGGATGAGCCTATCGCCGAGAATGGAAACCCAGAGGCGATACCTTTGGCCATTACCATAATGTCTGGCTCTATCCCGTAGTGCTCGAGTGCAAACATCTTGCCGGTGCGCCCAAAACCTGACTGAACTTCGTCAGCGACAAAGAGAATACCCTTTGCTTTGGCTCGCTCATATAATCCTTGGACGAAGGCCTTGGGCGCCGGGCGATACCCTCCCTCGCCTTGTACTAGTTCAACAACTACGGCAGCGGTTTCGCTCGGGGCGGTCTGTGTTGCTAGCAAAAGATCGAAGTTATCGAGGGCCCTCTTGACTGCTGCCGCTTCGTCAAGGCCACTGGTGCTTGGATCGGGAAACTCTGATACGAACACTCCCGATGGAAAAGGAGCATAACCAGCTTTGTAACCAGTTTTTGCCGTCGTCATAGCCATGGTTTGAGCAGTTCGACCGTGAAATGACCCTTGAAATACGATTATGTGGGGCTTTTTGGTCGCTGCTTTGGCTAGTTTGACTGAACCTTCGGTAGCTTCAGCTCCGGAATTGGAAAAGAAAAAGGTATCGATCGATTGAGGCGTTATTTCATTTAACTTTTCAGCTAATGGCTCAAGAAGGTCGTGCTTGTAGATGTTCACTTGCGCGTGTATGAAGCGGGCGGCTTGATTAGTAATCGCTTCCACGACCTTGGGGTGACAGTGGCCGGTCGAAGTTACAGCAATGCCAGCTGTAAAGTCTAAGTATTCTTCACCACTTTGGGTTTTAACTGTCGCCCCAGAGCCGCTAACAACGTCTAGCCCCGTTAGTTGGGACCACACTGGTGACAGATGAGATCTTTGAGTCATCTTTGTTTCTCCTTTTGTCTTATACCACCATGGTGGCAATTTTGTTGAAGGCGTACTAGGGGCCATCGATCAAAATGCTTTATATTTTCGAAACCTTTTAGGGTTCCGCCTAGAGGGTAATTGGTCTGATTTTTAGTTCATTGGCCGGTAAGTCGATTGAGAATCGTCGCCGTTAATGGTTGAGGGAGTCCTTGATTTTCGTATTTGTCTGACTGAGCTGCTGCCCATAAGCCAGCGTTTACACCTAGGTATCTAAGTGGTTCCATCTCCCATTTTCTTGCTTTGTGATTTACGATACAGAGTTCGCTTAGATCGCTTTTTTTATTGAGAATAAGATCCGAAAGTGTCCTGCCAGCGAGGTTGGATGTAGTGACACCGTCACCTACGTAGCCTCCAAGGCTCGCAATACCTCGTCCTAGGTCGAAACGAACAAATGAAAAAAAGTCGCGGGGAACGCCCAGCGGACCACCCCATTGGTATTGGATTTTGGTAGCGCGCAATGATGGGAAGAGCTCAATTAATGCCGATTTTAGGTTGTCAAAGACGTCACTTTGATAATCAAACTTAGGTGAAATGGTTGATTTAAAGTGATAGGGGGCTCCGCGACCACCAAAGACAATTCGATTGTCGGCACTTCTTTGGCCATAGACGATCAGATTGCGTTCGTCGGCGAAGGTTTCACAGTCCCCAAGGCCGATCTCGGCGAATTGCTGGTCGGAAAGGCGTTCTGTTGCAATCATAAGCGAGTATATGGGCGTTGTCACTCGAGATTGCCCAGATAGGAGTGATCGGTATCCCTCGAGGGCATCGATTGCCACTTCGCACTTTATCCCTCGGCCATTCACTTGAAGGTCATGTGGACCAATCTTTGTCACCAGTGATTGTTCATAGATTTGAACGCCCATTCCAAGTACTACTTGTGCTAGGCCTCGAGCTAGTTTTGCTGGGTGAATTCGAGCACATTGTTTCGTAAATGCGCCGCCTAAAGTGTCGGTCGCATTGAGGCGTTTTTGTGCTTGAGCGCCATCGAGCAGTTGTACGTCTTCGCCAAATCCGAAGTTTTGCTCAGATTGAACGAATGCCGAGGCACGATCGAGCTGAGCCTTATTGCGTGCCACCATAATGGTGCCGCCCTTGTGAAAGTCGGCTTCTATGCCTTCGCTTTGAGTGACCTTGCCGATCTCGTCGATCGAGTCATTGAGAGACCGATATAGGGCGATTGCTGACTGTCGACCGTATCGATCTTCAATGGCTTGTTTAGATGAGGCGAATAAGCCCGAAGCCCAGCCCCCATTTCTTCCAGAGGCGCCAAAGCCAGCGAATTTTGCCTCAAAGATCGCGATTCTCAATGAAGGATCGGCTTTTTTGAGGTAATAGGCGCTCCAGAGACCGCTATAGCCTCCACCAGCAATTCCAATGTCTATCGTCAAGTCCTTGTTGATGGGATTTGTGGGAACGATTGGATCAAGTTGCGCGAGCCAAAGACTCTTTGGCGAAGGCCAAGTTAGCATTTATTGACCTTAAAATCCTAAAGATTCTGAGACGGCCTTATAGACGATCTTGCCCTTGGAGACATTTAGTGCCCCAGCGAGTCGTTCTGAAGCAGGGTCCCTAGCAAGGTCTACCAGTCGCGGTGCAACGGCAGCGCTAAGTGCCCTCGACGATGTGCGCGGGTATTGGCCAGGTACGTTAGTTACGCAGTAGTGGACCACTCCGGAATCGACAAAGGTTGGATGAGATAGAGAGGTCGGACGTGAGGTCTCGATGCAGCCTCCTTGATCGATTGCAAGGTCGACGGCCACTGAACCTGGCTTCATTGATTCAATGTGTTCCCGAGTGATCAATTTAGGTGCTTTTGCACCTGGCACGAGAGCAGCGCCTACGACAAGGTCGGCGTTTTTCACAACTTCAGCTATCGCCATTTCGGACGATGCCAAAGATGCGGTAATTGTCCCTTGTTGTTGTAGCTCGTGAAGTCTGGCTAGATCAATATCAACCCCTGTGACTTCGGCATCCATTCCGCGAGCTCCTCGAGCAGCCATAGTTCCAGCTACTCCCATTCCTACCACGACAACGCGCGCCGGAAGAACACCAGCCGATCCGCCAAGAAGAGTTCCTGAACCGCTCGCTAGGTAATACGCACCCATGATTGCAGCCGCCCGGCCTGCAACTTCGCTCATTGGAGCTAACAAAGGAAGGCCCTTAGGATATGAGAGAGTCTCAAATGCAAATGCTTCTACTCCAGAGGACATTAGAGCACGCGCAAGGTCTGGTTCTGCAGCCAAATGTAGGTAGGCAAATAGGTGAAGACCTTCACGGAAGTACCCCCACTCACTGGGCTGGGGTTCTTTTACCTTGCAAACTAGATCGGATTCCCAAACGTCGGCTGCCGTAGGAACAATTTTTGCTCCGACTGCTTGGTAGTCTTCATTGGTGAAGCCAGCGCCAACTCCCCCATCTTGCTGGATACGGACTTCGAAGCCAGCCGATATTGCCATCTTGACCGCAGATGGCTCAAGCGCAATCCTTCGTTCGCCGTCTTTTGTTTCGGCTGGAATTCCGATTGTGCGAATCATATTCATCCCCTTGACGAATCGTCACCATGGAAGGTTCTGACGATTATGTACCTGTTATTAGTGTCGACGAAGAGGGTGCGCGCTGATGCGCAACGCTTTACGTCTCAACTTAATCAAGGCTACACCAAGTGATGTTTCAGAATTATGAAGATAGGCGCGGCTGGTCGCCTACGATATTGGAATTAAATACAAAAGGGATTTCAAAAATTGTCTTTAATTAGAATTTACTCCCCAAGGCAGTTACCTAAGGTCTGGCCCTATTATGGAGGATTAAAGAGGCGTCTAAGGGAGTCGGAAACCAAGATGGACGACGGTATTATTAGCCCATCTTGGTTGGTTCATCTAATTTTTAAGGAGAGTTCCTAGGTCTGACTTAGCCGTTTATCGGTCCATCTCCGTTAACTAGGCTCGAAGGAGCACGGCCACTTCGATGGGCTAGAAATTCACTAGCAATGGCAACTGCAGTTTCTGCGGGTGTCTTAGCGCCAATGTCAAGTCCGATAGGTCCATAGATCATCGACACTTTGCTGGGAGCAACACCTAATTGTATGAGTGCTTCGTTTCGAATCGATTGGGTATGCCTAGACCCAAGTGCGCCGACGTAAGCCCCGTTGATCTCCAACAGCTTTGCACACAAGGGAACTCCAATGGCGTGGTCATGACTCAAGACAATTAGCGCATCGTTGGCTCCGAAACCCGAAATTATATCCATTGCGGTCTCGACCGTATCCGTTATACGGGAGGTGATATTCAAAAGAGAAAGCTGCGCAGCAATGGCCCTGGCTAGCTCAGAGTCACCGATGATGGCAGCGGTAGAGGGTGGAGAAAAGACTTCAAAGTGAAGCTCTAACCCCTCGATAGTCTCGGTGGTAGAGACAGACCTACGGTGTGTAACTAATTCTACAAGGCGCTCAGATGTCTTAGCATGGGCAGGAGTTTTTTGAAAGTCGTCGTCGAATCGAGCCTTTTCATTGAGTTGCGCCATTCCCAAGGTAACTACCGAGTCATCTGCGATTTGTGAAACCACGCCAACGACATCTCGTTTGGATATGGCAAGGATTGACTCCAGCAAAATCCCATTGATAGGCTGAAGAGCGACTCTTGCGCTACCTCCACATGCGAGACCCGCTGCGACTGCATCGCGATCACCGAGATCGATATTCTTGAGAATTCCCTTGGATGAAGTCGCAACGAGGTGCCGTGCAGCCTCTTCGATTTCGCGATCCATCGATCCAAACATTAGAGATCCCAGCTTCAAACGCGAGCCAAGGGCAAGAAACTCTCCGGATGTCCGTCCTCCGAAACCACTCATAGATATAATTCGCGCCAGAGCAACCGGGCTCTTGGCATTCTCGTCAATAATAGATCGGGCGATTAGATGCTGTTCCAATGGTTTACTCCTGAATTGCTGGGTCGGTCATGAGCATATACGCCTTGAAGTTTTAGGGGTTTAGGTTATCCATGATCAGCTCTTTGAGCTCTTTTGCGATGCGAAGTGATACTGGCCCAATGGCGTTGTGTAGAGGTGTTTCATCGACGTGGGTGATGGATTGAGCATCTCTTAGGGTTGAGGCAAGGAAGGCTTCGGAGGTGCGACTTGAGACCAAGGTTGAGATAGGGACGTCCATCTCTTTTGCGCCAAGATATTCAATTATAAGATCTCTTGTAACGCCAGCCAAGCATCCCGATTCAAGGGTAGGGGTAATCAACTGCCCATCAACCACGAGAAAGATATTAGAACCTGATCCTTCGCATAGGTCGCCCTTTGTGTTTGCAAAGATGACTTCGTTCGATCCCTGTGAAAGCGCCCAATCGAGCGCTACTACATTTTCTGCATAGGATGTTGTCTTTAGCCCCGAAAGAACGCCTCGTTCGTTTCTGGGCCATGGAGCTATCGATACCCTGGCAGTCCGTGATAGTGGAGCGAGTGGACTTGCCGCCACTACCAAGAGCGGGGATGCGTCTTTATCTCGGTCGGAACCAAGTGGCCCATTTCCAGCGGTGTAGGTCACTCTTACCTTTCCAAATGAGATCTCATCCTTGGCCACTACCTCAAAGATAGCTCTTTCAATTTCGTCTAAATCTGGAGGTGCGAGTCGTATTCCCGCGACTGACCGAGCTAGCCGCTGCAGGTGGCGTCGTACGGCAAAGGGGGTTCCATCGTAGACCGCTAGCGTCTCAAAGACTCCATCGCCGGTTACCAGTCCATGGTCATGAGCTGAAACTGCAGCATCATTCGTTTCAAAAAGTCGACCGTTGATGTACGTGTGGCTCATGGGAGTCTCTGCTTTCTAAATCGGGATCCTCAGGCGATTCTATTATTGCGATAGATGGTGATTAACAACTCTAGCTGACGCGAGATAGCGCGGTCTGTCGTTGGAGAGTAATTGATATCTGTGAAGTTTATCGAAGCCCGAATTCGCCTTGTTGGGAGGCTTTGGTGGGATCTGAGTGCTACGAGCTAAGGTGGCGGTCAGGTGAGCTATCTTTCAATAGCTAAAAATGAGCCGTAGTCTCACCGATCTAGAATTCGATCCATAGTTCTAAGCCACATTGTTGTGTTTTTTCATTTCAAGGTAGGACGACCTAAAGGCGCAGTATAGAATGTTCTCCTACACGCGAGGCCCCATCGTCTAGCGGTCTAGGACATCACCCTCTCACGGTGAAGACACGGGTTCGAACCCCGTTGGGGCTGCCACTATTGCCAATATTTGGATTATCTTGAATGATTCAGAGCGCCAATCTATCGAGCTTCATTGATGCCATTTTCACCCGTGCCATCACTAAAGGCGGCTCTGTGGTTTGGCGAAGGTCAAATCTCTGATCTCTTTAAATGTCACTCGACCAAATGTTACTCGCCAGGACTACCACACTTTGGTTACCACACTTTGGTTACCACACTTTGGCAATTTCACCAGTTCGTTCTTGGGTGGAGCATGAGTGGAATCTGCATACGTTTCGACACGTATTTTAGATAATCTCTACTATTGGAAGGACTCTAATTATTGGAGAGACTTTGATCGTGCTGACTTTTTGTAATATCACCTTGTAATATCACCTTGTAATATCACCTTGTAATATCACCTTGTAATGTTTGTCTTTGCAAGTCCAAGACCTAGGCATTTGGCCAAAGTTAGATTGGCCAAAGTCAAAAGCTCGGGGGGGAGGACTCGAACCCCCAATAGCAGGGCCAGAACCTGCTGTGTTGCCGATTACACCACCCCCGAAAGGCTTTTAAACAATCTAATGGCCAAACACTAGCTTCCGTGTCTGAGAACGCTAAGGAATTTGAATCCCACTAATTTTGCCATCTCAATTGCGACGGCCTCACGCAAGTAATAGGTTATCGATGACAGACCGCGTATGGGTGAGGTTCGTGTAGGCGACGATATGTCCGAGATCCCAAGCTGAGAAGCGATTAGGTAGACCCGATATTCATGGAATGGATCGGAGACAAATATTGCATTAGTGGCGCCGAAAGATTTGAGCGTTTTGCTGACTGCCACCATTGTCTGGTAGGTGTCATTTCCGGTAGCGTCGGCGATAATATTTGCAGGCGGTATCCCGAGCGAGATTAGATAGGTTCTACCGACACCGGCTTCGGTGTAGAGGTCCCCGTTCTGAGAGCCACCGGTGGTGATTATGGTGGTCGCGAATCCTTGTCTGTATAAGAGTGCCGCATGGTCCAGTCGTGCTTTTAGAACGTTTGAAGGGGTTCCGTTAAATTCTGCGGCACCTAAAACTACTTCAATCTTTGCTTTTTGAATGAAGTCATGGTTTCCGAAGGTGTAAATTTTGCCCAATAGAACCAAGAAGATTATGAGTGGAACTCCAACAATCAAAAAAAGTAGGTAAAGGACGGATTTTTTTGCAGTAGTGCTTTTCATCTTTATCTTTAATTTAGTGAGCCACTCTGGGATGGCTTCATCTTTAGATCTGTGCGTTTAGCCGATCGAGAACCACTGACTTTCCCAGGGTTGACCAGGTCTCAAAGAGCGGAAGTCCAACCTTTGTCCCAGTAGTTGCAACCCTAATTGGCGCTTGAAGCTTTCTAAGGGGAATATCCAGAAAGCTAGAGCAAGATCTGACGGCTAGTTCGATCGTTCCGGCTTCGAAGGGGTCGGCCTCGCTTAGCGCTTTAATCACAGCCTCAAATATCTTTGGTGCATTTGGGTTGTCTTTAATCTCTTTTTGCAGCGCTCCATCGTCGAAGGTAAGTTCTTCTTCGAAGATTGGCCGAATCAATTCACTTACTTCAGCGAGCAACGAGACTCGTTCCTTAGCGAGTGCGGCCACTGCCATAAATTTTTCAAGGTCCTCTTTAGACCCCGTCCACCAGGGATTTTGTTCAATAAATGGAATAGACAGTTCCATGAATTCCACGTTGTCGAGTGCACGAATGTAGACCCCATTGAAATGGGCAAGTTTTTTTTCATCAAAGAACGAGGGGGAGTGACCGACATTTGCCATGTCAAATGCGTCTACCATCTCTGAGACGGTCATGAATTCTCTATCTTCTTTTGGACTCCAGCCCAGGAGTGCTAAGTAATTTAACATTGCCGGAGCTATTATTCCCTGTCTGCGATAGTCCTCAACGGCGACTCGATCACGTCTCTTTGAAAGTTTTTGCCTTTTCTCGTTGACCAATACGGGAACGTGTCCAAAGGTTGGAGGTTGTTTCTCTAGAGCTTGAAAGACCAAGATTGCCTTAGGTGTATTTGGGAGGTGCTCTTCAGCTCTAACCACATGAGTTATTTCCATGTCGATGTCGTCCACAACGTTTGCTAGCACAAAGAGTGGGGCGCCTGAGGATTTTACCAGAATAAAGTCTTCGATATGGTTGTGGTCAAAGACGACTTCGCCTCGGACTAGGTCAATAAATCTAGTTTCTCCAGGTTTGGGCACTTTGAACCTAAGCGCACCACCGCTATCTGTACCAAGTCCGCGATCTCTGCAAAAACCATCGTAGCCAGGGGTTGAACCTGCCTCTTTATTTCTTGCGTCGATCTCATCGCGGCTGCATAGGCAATAATAAGCAAAGCCATTTTCAAATAGTTCATTGGCCGCATTTAGATAAAGGTGGAGTCTTTGACTTTGGCGATACGGCCCTTCGTCCCAGGTAATTCCTAACCACGAAAGTGCGTCACAAATGCCATCGACCCACTCTTCCTTATTGCGTTCTGAGTCTGTATCTTCAATTCTAAGAACGAATGTTCCCGAAGAGTTTTTGGCGAGCATCCAATTGTAAAATGCCGTTCGCGCTCCTCCTACGTGGAAGTAGCCTGTGGGCGATGGGGCGAATCTAACTTTCATATAACAATCTGAACTTTCGATGTGGCGAGCCATTTCTTTGTCTGGACGTTGGATGGGTGTCCAAGCGTTGTTGTCGAGTTAGTCAGGCTTGGTCCTGACAAAAGATGGCGCGTGCTTACTACCATAAGCTTAGGCGAATGAGAGGTCTTTTCAATTGACGATTTAACCATGTCTTGGGTTCAAGCCTGACTGAGGTGAGATAATGAGAAGATAAGGTTGAGAAAAACAGATTGTGGAGTGAGAAATGAACGGATCGATATTAGGTACGCGAGTTATTCGTCTAGAGGACCCTGAACTGCTGAAGGGCAGGGCCACATATGTCGACAACCTAGAGCACCCCGGTGCACTCTATTGCTACTTCGTTCGCTCAACTGTAGCTGCGGCCAAGATCGCCTCTTTAGATGTCGCAAGGGCGAAAGAACTTCCAGGTGTTAGGGCCGTCTTGGTTGCTTCAGACTATGACATTGAACCTTTTGTACCTTTCTTTCCCCTCAATGAGCACCTAAAGCGTCCGGTTTTAGCTAGTGGAGTCGTGAAGTTTGTAGGTGATCCGATTGCAATGATTATTGCTGCCGATAGGTCAACTGCGGTCGATGCATCTGAACTGGTCGAAGTGGAGTATGAGCCCTTGGATGCTGTTGTCGACATGGAAGATGCTCTGAGTATCAATGCCCGTCAGATCGATCCGGAGGTTGCCAGAAATCTTGTTGCTTCAGTTGTAGGTGGCAATAGCGATAATCCTCTCAATGGTGCCGAAGTAGTCGTACGGGGTAGATTCGAGAATCAACGGATGTCGGTTGCTCCTATGGAGCCGAACTCCATTGCTGTCAATCCAGATGGAGATGGCGACGAGGGGATCACGGTTTGGGTGTCAACACAGATGCCACACGTCATACAGACAAAGTTGTCTTCGATTTTGAGCATTCCAAAGGGCTCTCTAAGAGTAATTACCCCGAATGTCGGCGGCGGTTTTGGCGGCAAGGCCGGTGTCATCCAAGAACACGTAGCTGTCGTGGGCGCCTCTTTGATGTTGGGCATACCACTTCGATGGATGGAAGAGCGAGGTGAGAACCTGATCTCGATGCAAGGAAGAGGTCAAGTTCAATACGTCGAGATGGCGATCTCTAGGGATGGACTAATTCTTGGACTTGATGCGCGAATGGTGGGCGATGCAGGCGCCTATGGCGGCTTCGGCGGCGGCTTAGTAGCTGGTTCGACCCGTTCGATGGCTCAAGGGGTCTACTCGATACCAAAGATTCGCTACAAAGCAGCAGTAGCCTCCACGAATACTCCCCCAATTGGAGCACTTCGAGGAGCAGGAAGACCTGAAGCGACTGCGTTTCTGGAGCGAATTGTGGACATGGCGGCGGCTGAGATCTCGATGGATCCGATTGAATTTCGTCGAAAGAATTTAATCTCTTCTACCTCTTTTCCGTACCAGAGCGTGATGGGACCACTCTATGATTCAGGAAACTTTGTTAAAGCTCTTGATGCCGTGGCCGAGGTCTCCAAATACCAAGATTTGCGTCGCGAGCAATTACGACGTCGGCAAGCTGGCGAGACTGTGGTGCTTGGAATTGGGGTTAGCTGTTATGTGGAAGTGACTGCTGGCGGTGGCGCTTCGGAGTACGGTGCCGTCGACATCACTCCCGATGGAGGGGCAGAGATTAGGGTTGGAACCTCGGGCCATGGCCAGGGTCATCCAACTACCTTTTCTATGTTGGTTGCAGATACCTTGAAGATACCCCTTGAAAAGATCAAATTTATCCAAAGTGACACCAAAGAGGTTCCCAGAGGCGGTGGCACAGGTGGATCTCGTTCACTGCAGCTAGGCGGTTCTGCTGTAAACGCGGCAGCTCTTCAGGTCTTAGATGTCGCTAAGAATTTAGCGGCGTCACATTTTGAAGCTAGCGTTGATGATATTATCGTCAGCCAAGAGGGAACGATAGGCGTTGCGGGAAGTCCCAGCCACTTTTTGTCGTGGACAGATTTGATGGACGTTGCCAAGCAAGCCGGTGTTGAGCTCGCATACAGGGGAGACTTTAATCAAGCCGGAGCAACTTTTCCCTTTGGGGCGCATGTGAGCGTGGTTGAAGTTGATCTGGAAACTGGCCTTGTTAGGCCGATATCACACTTTGCTGTGGACGATTGTGGGCGTGTTTTGAACCCTCTAGTGGTTGAGGGGCAACAACATGGTGGAATTGCACAAGGCATAGGACAGGCCCTTTATGAAAAGGTTTACTTTGACGCTTATGGCAATCCCCTAAACAGTTCATTTGCAGAATATCTCGTTCCATCGGCTGCGGAGATGCCAAATTTTGTTGCCTCGAATACCGAGACACCGTCTCCTTTGAACCCGCTGGGTGCTAAAGGCATCGGTGAGTCTGCAACGGTTGGGTCAACACCAGCGGTACAAAATGCGGTTGTGGATGCCCTCTCACACCTTGGAGTTCGACATATCGATATGCCCATGACTCCCGAAAGAGTTTGGCAGGCAATTTCACAAGGAAGCAACGGGCCATTATGGTCAGAACCGCCCTCTATCTTTAGCGAGATTAAAAAGTCGGATTCTGGCTCGGCTCCAGAAGAGGTAGATATCTAGTCCTGCGGTTTTAGATAGTCTTTGACCAGCAGTTTTGATAATTTAAGATTTTTGACTTGTCTCCTTGGTCTACCTCTTGGGTAAACCAAGGAGACTTCGATCTTTTAGTGGTGTTTTTGCTCTGCTCAAGGATTTGCCAGGCTATTAGCTAGTTCAGGCTTTCTCTGAGCTAGCTAATAGGTTTGTCGAATTTACTTTTTTTTGTAGTCGTAAAAGCCTCGACCAGACTTTCTACCCATTAGGCCAGCTTCGACCATTCGCAACAACAGGGGTGGCGGAGCGTATAGGGGCTCTTTGAACTCTTGATAGAGTGAATCGGCAACTGCCATAGTGGTGTCCAGGCCGATTAGGTCACAAAGTGCTAGGGGCCCCATTGGATGAGCGCAACCCTCAACCATTCCGGCATCGATATCCTCTGCTGTGGCAAATCCAGATTCCATCATCCTAATTGCAGAGAGAATGTAAGGAATCAGCAGCGCGTTTACGATGAATCCGGCTCGGTCCTTTGACCTAATCACTCGTTTGCCTAGCGTATTCTTAGCAAAATTGGTAGCCGATATAGCGGTTTCATCAGAGGTTAAAAGTGAAGTGACAAGTTCGACTAGTGGAAGTACCGGCACTGGGTTGAAAAAATGGATTCCAATGACCTGTTGGGGTCGTGACGTGGCGACGCCGAGTTTCATTATCGGTATCGATGAGGTGTTTGAAGCCAAGATAGCCGTTGGCGACTCTACGACCTTATCTAAGATCGTGAAGATGTCAATCTTGGCCGATTCATTCTCAACTATCGCTTCGACCACAAGGTCCCGATCAAAGTGCGCTGAAAGATCGGTCTCAAAATGTAACTTAGCTAGGGTCGCTTCAACGTCACTTGCTGAGATCTTTCCGTTTTTCGCGGCACGCGATAATGAGGATTCAATTCGGCTTTTGCCGCGCGTCAATGACGCTTGGTCTGCCTCTGTTATCATAACGTCTAACCCTCGACGTGCCGCTACTTCGGCGATGCCTGAGCCCATGAGGCCGCAGCCAACTACGCCTATTTTCTCCATATCTTTTTTATTTCCCTTCGAAGTGTCTAAAAGTATCTGTGGTCTAGGTGTTTGGGCGATTTATCCCAGAATCTTTTTAGCAACTACCACTCTTTGGATTTGGTTCGTTCCCTCGTAGATTTGCGTTATCTTTGCGTCGCGCAAGAATCGTTCCATTGGAAAGTCAGTCGTATATCCGTAGCCTCCCAGTAGCTGAAGTGCATCGACAACTACGGACATAGAAGTGTCTGATGCAAACATCTTGGCCATAGCACCTATCTTTGAGAGCTCGTTTTCTGGGTCAGAATCGATCAACGAACAGGCTCGATAGACCAAGCCTCGCGCAGCTTCGATCTTAGTTGCCATATCTGCGACCATGAATTGAAGGCCCTGAAATTCTGCGATTGGATGGCCGAATTGATTTCTTGATTTTAAATATTGGGCGGCATAATCGAGCGCACCCTGAGCTATTCCTACGGCTTGGGCCCCAATAGTTGGTCGCGAACGATCTAGCGTTCCCATTGCAATGTAGAAGCCTTGTCCTTCATCACCTATTCTGTTTTCAACGGGGACCCTTACGTCTTCGAAGATGACCTCACCGGTGGGAGAACCACGCATCCCAAGTTTGTGCTCCAACTTGGCAACTTTTACGCCCCATTTCGCTTCTACAACAAATGCTGAGATCCCGCGATGTCCTTTAGTGGAGTCGGTTTTGGCAAATACGGTATAGGTATCTGAGATTCCGGCATTGGTTATCCAATATTTTGCACCATTTAAGATGTAAAAGTCACCATCGCGAACCGCTGTTGTCTTCATCGATGCTACATCGGACCCCGCATCTGCCTCCGACAGTGCATATGATGCCTGAGCCTTGCCCGATGCTACGTTAGGAAGGTATTTTTCTTTTAGATACTTTGATCCCCAGTTGATAACTGGAATCATTCCTAGTTTAGAAATCAACATCGTAAGCGATGTGGAGCCACATACTCGCGCAAGCTCCTCCACCATTATCGCTTGGGTTACGTGGTCGGCGCCACTACCTCCATACTCTGATGGAACGCCCAATGATGGAAGTTCCATGGTTAGACACTCTTTGTAAGAGTTCCATGGAAAGGTCTCGCTTTTGTCAACTTCAACTGCATGGGGTGCAATTTTTGCTTCGGCAAATTCTCTCATTATTGAGGCGAACTGCCGCTGTTCTTCGTTTAATTGAAATACACTCACAACATGAATCTTGCCACTTAATCGGATCCGAAACAAAATTGGTAGAAATTTTCGACAATACCGCTCCAGGTAGTTGCAAATCGTTTGATTCAAAACATCTTTTATCGATTCGTAGTAACATCTCTAGATAAGAGGTAGGTGCTGCGAGCCGATTAGGTGGCGATAGATGCGATTGCATCTTTGCTAGATCCAGATCGGAAGCTTTAAAGCACTACCGTAAAATCGGAGCCTTTGATAACGGGAGCATGAATGTCAGTAATGGATCGATCCACCGAAGTAGATCAGGATCAAGTGAATTTGGTTAAGGAAAAGCTTGATCTGCTTTTGACAGAATTTCCTCCAGAAAAAACTTCTGCTCGTGATTTTTGGGGCGCTCAATACGACCTTGGGTTGGCTTGGGTTCATTTCCCAATAGGCCTAGGGGGTCTCGGGGTATCTCCAGCCTTAGGAGAGGTGGTCGCATCTACCCTAAGAGCTCGTGGCATCCCTAATAATTTCGCTCGGAATCCCATCGGAATCGGAATGGGAGCTCCGACACTAGCAACTCACGCATCGGTGGAGTTGGCGTCAAAGCTTCTCCGCCCCATGTTTACGTGTGAGCATATTTGGTGTCAACTCTTTTCGGAGCCTAACGCCGGAAGCGACGTAGCATCACTCTCGACAAAAGCTGAGCGAGATGGTGACGAGTGGATTATCTCAGGCCAAAAAGTTTGGACGACTTTGGCTCACGTCGCTCGTTGGGGCATGATTGTGGCCCGCACGGATCCAAGCGTTCCAAAGCATGCAGGAATGACCTATTTTGTGGTAGATATGGAGTCTGACGGGGTTGAAGTCCGACCACTTCGCCAGATGACTGGAGAGGCGGAGTTCAACGAGGTCTACTTTAATAACGTTCGAATCCCGGATTCTCAGCGCCTAGGCGATGTGGGTAGAGGTTGGAATGTCGCTATCACAACCTTGATGAATGAGCGAGTTTCAATTGGCGGAAACGTTATGCCAAGGGGATCAGGTGCAATATCTGAGGCCCTGAAGGTGTGGGGTGATTCAAGCAATAAAACCAGCGGCCATCGAGATGAATTGATAAGGCTTTGGGTGGAGGCTGAGGTCAATCGGCTCACCAATATAAGAGCTGCTCAACTTCGAAGAGCGGGAAATCCAGGGCCAGAGGGTTCGGTGGCTAAGTTGGCTTATGCGGAGCTTAATCAAAGGATCTATTCGTTTACCATGAATCTTTTGGGTGCAGGTGGCCTTGAATATTCGAGTTACGAGATGATTCGTCCAGACTTTTCTGGTGTAAATATGAGAAGCGAAAGGGATCTTCCAAAGATATTTCTGCGTTCGCGCGCCAATTCAATCGAAGGTGGTACTTCTGAGATTATGCGCAATATCTTGGCCGAGAGGGTTCTGGGCCTTCCGGGTGACCCTCGGGTTGACAAGGATATCCCCTGGAGCGAAGTGCCTAAAAACTAACTTATTCCATAGATCTGGCACCTATTTAGAGACGTTAGTCCGAAATTTAACTGCTCCAATCGATACGCTTGAACGGAGCAGCGAGTAGCAACTGATATAAATTAAATAGAAAAAGGCCACGAAATCTTAGATTTCGTGGCCTTTTTCTATTTAGAAATCAATTAATCGTTTTTTGACTTCTTCGAGAAGCCGTCAAAAAACAAGTTCTGATGCTATAGTTAGTTTCTGCTCTTGTTGGAACGTAATCTAGATCGTTCTTGCATTGAAAGAGCAACCTTTCGCAATCGAACCGACTTAGGAGTCACCTCAATGCATTCGTCTTCAATTATGAATTCAAGTGCGGCTTCTAGGGTCACTGGCCGTGCAGGAGTTAGGCGAACTAGTTCTTCCGCAGTGGAGGATCGAACGTTTGTCAACTTCTTTTCCTTGGTGGGGTTGACGTCCATGTCGTCTTGGCGTGAGTTTTCGCCGACGATCATACCTTCGTAGACGTCCTCGGTCGGAGAGACAAAGAGCGATCCGCGCTCTTGTAGATTCAACAGCGCATAGGAAGTGGCGACTCCAGTTCTATCGGCGATCATTGAGCCGCTTAGGCGGCTTCTGATTTCGCCAAACCATGGTTCGTAGCGATCGAATGCATGGTGGATCTGTGCCGTGCCCTTGGTCTGGGTTAGAATCTCCGTTCGAATGCCAATCAATCCACGAGATGGTACTGAATAGATCATCCTTATCCAACCGGTTCCGTGGTTTATCATCTCTGCCAAAGTTGCCTTGCGGGTTGCGAGGATCTGTGTCAGAGGCCCAAGGAAATCTTCAGGTGAATCAATTTCAAGCTGTTCGACCGGCTCGTGAACTTTTCCATCGACGATCTTTGTGATTACTTGTGGCTTTCCAACTGTCAGCTCGAAACCTTCGCGGCGCATTATCTCGATCAAGATGGCGAGAGCCAATTCGCCACGACCTTGGACCTCCCAAGTGTCGGGTCGTTCAGTGTTGAGAACTCGAAGCGAGACGTTTCCGATTAATTCCTGATCTAGTCGGTTCTTTATGAGACGAGCAGTTACCTTGGTGCCTTCGCGTCCAGCAAGTGGCGCCGTATTAACACCTATTGTCATGGATATAGATGGTTCATCCACTAGAAGGAGAGGTAATGCGACTGGGTTTTCAAGATTGGCTAGAGTCTCGCCTATCGTAATATCTGGAATTCCAGCGATTGCTACAATTTCACCAGGTCCGGCTGTTTCAGCGGAGCTACGTTCTAGCGCGTTCGTGATGAAGAGCTCTGAGATCTTTACCCTTTGATTGGTGCCATCGCGGCGACACCAGATCACATTTTCGCCCCTTGACATTCTACCGTTTATGATTCGACAAATTGCAAGGCGACCTAGATATGGACTTGCGTCAATGTTGGTAACTAGAGCTTGGAGGACTTCGTCTGAGTCATACGTTGGAGGAGCAACGCGTGCAACGATAGTCTCAAAGAGGGGTATGAGGTTTTCCCCTAGAGTGTCTGGCTCTGGAGTTGCCCATCCGTTTTTACCGGAGGCATATAAAATTGGAAAGTCGATCTGTTCTTCGGTGGCATCTAGGTCTAAAAAGAGCTCATAGACCTCGTCTAGAACTTCCTTCACGCGTGCATCTGGTCGGTCTACTTTGTTGAGGACCAATATCATCGGCAGATGCTTTGCGAGTGCTTTTCTAAGCACAAATCGAGTCTGAGGAAGGGGCCCTTCGGCGGCATCGACTAAGAGTAAGGCGCCGTCGACCATTGCGAGTGCTCTTTCAACTTCGCCGCCAAAATCGGCGTGACCTGGCGTGTCGACGATGTTTATCTTGGTCTCACGAAAGGTGATGGCTGTTTGCTTTGCGAGAATGGTAATTCCCTTTTCGCGCTCTAAATCCATCGAGTCCATGACGCGGTCGGTCAGCTCAGCGCGCTCGCTAAATGCGCCGCTTTGTCGCAACATTGCATCGACAAGTGTTGTTTTGCCGTGGTCGACGTGGGCAATTATGGCAATGTTACGTAAATCGTTTCTTATAGGCACAAAGAACTCCGGGAAGCTATATTAGGAGAGAATGGGGGAGTCGGTAGACCTTTTGGGTCAATTAACCTAGGTTAGCATAATAGGAAATCTCGCCTTTCCTGTAGATTCCGTGGTCACAGCGGTGGGGCTGCGAGAGGTTTTGGTAGTGACCTTCTATTGATCTATAGGTGCAGTGCGCTGAAATTCTCGTTCTACGTCGTCCCAAGTGAAACTGGGGCCGGAGGATCCAGACTCCTCATCTTTTGCAGCTCTTGCCAGAATTATTGCAGCTATTGACCAGAAAACTATGATCGAAATTATTTTTACTGTTCCCCCTGCTAACTGCTGGTCGGCAAGTGGGCTAATTCCTATCTTTTTGGCTTCATGCGAATATGGATTGTACATCGAATGCCTTGCGAAGATCAAGACAATGGCGGGGAAGGTAGGTAGCAGTGATTGAACGAACAAGAAGGCAACTCTTGCGATCGACCCAAGACCTCTCAGGCCAGGAAGAAGATTGAGAGCCGTAAACCACATCATCGCCGCACCAACACATTCAGCCATGTGGAAGAGATTCCAATATAAAGCCGAAGAGGTCTCCCAGGAGACTACCGATGGGACCATTGAGGCAATTACAACGCTGGAAAATGCGATGGTCGAGATTATGGGGTTGGTGGCAATTGAAGCAAGGCGATCAAGTTGGCGAGATCGCGTAATTTCGGCATAAAACCACTTTGGCAGACCCAATAAGACTAAAGGTAGGGCGGCCAGCAGAAGAATTGAATTTGAGACAAGGTAGACAAAGAGGGAGTAGTGACGCGCTAAATCTCCAATTGGCCAGCTCAGGGCTATAAAGCCAAGTGCGATGCCCGAATAGAAACTAAGTACCTTTCGACGCGATGTATGCGTTAGTGCAATAAGGGTGAGGTTGGAACCTCGTGGGATTTTATTAGTGGAGGCGCGCTTTTGTCGCTTCCAAGTAGCTACTGTAAGCGACACTGGATAGAAGATAGCTAAAAACAGTGTTAGGGCAAATACAAAGAGATGGAATGTGAATGTCAAAGGGTTGTGCTTTATCATCTCGATCCAAGTTCACTCGCTAAGTACGATAGAAGCAGGGCTTGTTCCCATCTATGAACATTAAATAATTACCTTGGAATAAGATGATACATCATATGGTCCGCTAGTAACCCGTAGTTGATTTGGTCTTTAAATCCAGGGGACAAATTAAGGTTTTGTCAACGCCTATCGAAATGACATGGTTAACTCCGGTGGAATTCTCCAGGGCGTGAGCTAGAAGATTATAATCCCGAAAATTCGAATGTTAGACATGGCGCCCTGTTGGCTTTTCCTAAATTGCTAAGTTATGAATTGATGGTTAGCGAATTTCATGAGAAGTTGGAAGTTTAGACTCTGAGAGTTCGGAGATCCTGCAATCGGTAGGTGTGCTTTTGATCTCCCAAGGGGTCAAGTGAGTTGGCATTTTTTTGCCTGTCGATAGTACAGCAAGTTTAGACGTCGTAAAATGAGGCTTTTAGGTTTCATAAAAAGAGCGGTTTATGGGGATTTATTTAAAGGGTAATTGTGGCATCTGTACCCATTTGGAAAATATGTTAATTACTTGATTGCAACTCATCCTGGACCTGGGCCAAAAGGAGTTGTCCTAAGAGCTACCAATCCCTTCTCAAATGGTGTAAAAGTATCGTACCAAGCTTTGAATTGTTTGGTAGCATCAATTGATAATGAGCACTTCAGACCCTTTGAGCAGACTTTTAAATCTATATCTTTTGTTATCCAATGCAAGTCGGCCGCTCTCTCTGGCTGAGATCACCGATCACATAGGTGGCTTTCCCGACTCACCCGAAGCACGACGGCAGGCTTTTGAACGCGCTAAGCGAGACTTAAAAGCGCTAGGACTTCCAATCACTACGGTCGCTCATCCACAAACTAGTGGCGATGCCTACTTGGTAACTAAAAAGGAAGAGGCTCGAATTGCACCGATGCTTAATTTAGATGAGGCTTTCGCGTTGGCCGGTGCCATGGCCTCGGTGCAGTTTGGCAACGAGAGTGGGCTCGATTCAGCGAGAAAACTGGGCTGCGTTTGGGAGGGTGAGCGGATTGAGTTGGCCTATGTCCCTAGAGTTCCTCTCGTTTCACAGTTTTTTGAGGCAATCCAACGTTATCGAGTGGTGAGGGCGAGATATCACAACATCGAGCGGCGTCTTCTTCCATTTGGAGTCTTGTTTCGTTGGGGCACTTGGTACTTGATCGCCAGAGAAGAAGGCCAATTGCTCGTTAAGAGTTTTCGAATTGAGAACTTTGATCCTGATATAGAGATTACCTCCGAGGAATTCGACCCCGGAGATCGCGTAGATGTCTCTACTGTGCTTCCCGAAAGTCCGACGTCGGTTCGATGGGAAGATGAAGAGATCGTCGAGCTGGAGTTTCCTCAAGAGATTTTGAGCATTGTAATCGACAGGTTGCCTCAATTGGTTGTAAATACAATCGACAATAAAACGGTGCACGCCTCGGCTGCGATCTCTGGATTTGGTGCATTTGTCTCGATTTTGATCGAATTTGGTGATCAGGTTGAGTTGGTAGCTCCACCACGTGCTAGAGGGAGAGCCTTCGATCTGCTAAGCCGTTCGCTGGAGTTTCAAACAGTAGTTTTAGAAGAAGAGACTGAATACATAGAGGAATATCAAAGTCTCATCGCCGCCGAATTGTCACCGTCCACCAAGAAGGCTGGACGTGAATCTGGAACTTCAAAGTTCAAAAGGATAATGTCGCTTTTGCCCTGGTTGTATCGAAACCCAAATACTACAACTCAAGAGATCTCCTTATTGTTTGGAATTCCCGAGTCGGCAGTTGGTGGACTTCTAGAGACAGTGGCCTGTTGTGGTCTGCCACCTTTTACGCCAGATCAACTGATAGAGATTATCGTTGATGGCGATGAGATCACTGCCCGCATCTCTGAAGACTTTGCTAGCGGTCTAAGGTTGGGTGCTACCGACCTTTTTGTTGCAGCTTTGAGCGCCAAGTTGGCCTTAGCCCATGGGGATTTTGTTGGTCAAAAGGAACTTACCAGTGCAATAGGCAAGATATTTGATGTCTTTGGGCTCGATAGCGATCTCAGCGACTCCTTGGTCTTAGACGTAGAGGGTACCAGAAATCTCACAGAGATCCGTAGGGCTCAAGGCGATAAGAAGTCGCTTAGATTTGGATACTTTTCTTTGACCAATCAAGCTTTTTCAGAGCGACATGTCGATCCATTGCGCCTCTTTGTGCGTGATGGCCATTGGTATTTACTTGGATGGTGTCACAGCTCTGAGGCTTTGAAGACTTTCCGATTGGATCGTGTGGCGGAGGTGGTCGTTCTTGACGAGGCGATTTCCGTTTTTCCAACCGACGAGGAGTTGAATGCAACAGACTTTAATTTCGGGTCGGATCAAGACGTCGATAGCGTTCTTTTAGTCATAGATTCCAATAGTTCATGGAGGATCGCAAGGATTCCTCATCGAACAATTCAAAGTACGCGTAATCCAAGTTATCTAGTTGCCGAAGTTAACATAGTCTCGAAGATCTGGTTGAGGAATTTCGTAGCTTCTTCCGTGGGTGACGTAAAGGTTATCTTTCCCAATGAGGTTGTCGCTGGTTTACGAGACGCTCTGTTCAAACTGCGCGGTCGCTTTGGTTGATAGCGTGTGGCTTGGTCTTTTATACCAGCGATTCATCCCGTGCATGGGTATTTTTTTGAAACCACGGTCAATTCATGGTAAATGAACTGATTGTATTGATATTAGGATACCTCTAAGGTTCCGAGACGCCTCGGCTACGAGGTCCAAAGTGAAGCATTTGAGTAATTTCGCATTTGTGGAGATCTTGAGGTTGGTGGTATGGATCATCAGTTTTGGATCGGCCTTGAAGTTAACCCGATGGAGATTTTTTAGGAGTTTGAGTTGAGAGATAGAAGCATTTATTGTGAAACCGTCAATTTCCCCGGATTCAATGGTGACATTATTGAAGGATATTTGGCTAAATCCGTAGGTGAAACTTCGACAGGTTCAGTAGTTGTGATTCATCACATGCCTGGTTATGATCGAGAGACGAAGGCGATAGCGCGGCGAATAGCTGATATGGGTTTTAACGCCCTTTGCCCAAATCTACACTACAGAGATGCTCCGAAGGCGCAAAGTGATGACGCAGCAGCAGCCAGTCGTGCCAACGGCGGAGTTCCCGACGATCGCTTGATTGGCGACGTCGCAGGGGCAAGCGAGTATTTGCGATCGCTCGATAATTCCAGTGGCACCATGGGTGTAATAGGTTATTGCTCGGGTGGTCGTCAAGCATTTCTCGCGGCTTGCAACCTTGACTTTGATGCAGTTGTAGATTGTTATGGCGCATTCGTTGTAAATTCGCCTGCTCCAGAGTTTCCAATTCGCGTTCTTCCCGTGGCGGACCAAGCTGCAAATCTTAGCGGTGCGTTGTTGGGTTTATTTGGGATCGAAGACACCTTCCCCTCTCCCGATGAAGTAAAGGAACTTGAGAGAATCTTGACATCTCTTGATAAGGTCCATGAGTTTCACACCTTTGAAAATGCCGGTCATGGATTTTTCGCTGCCGACCGTCCCAGCTATCGTATAGAAGCGGCAAATAAAGGATGGGTTTTGGTTGAAGAGTTCTTCAATCGAATGCTTTAGGAGGTTCGCAGATGTGTACCTATATAGTTGAGACTATACCTGCAAAGGGTAGCGCTAAGAGTACAAAGGGGTGGATCGACGTCGATCGAGCGACGGTCTCGTTTGACCACCCGGTACATGCCATGACGCCGCATACGTTGAATATTGATGTTACGAATTCTAAGATGGATGCATCCTATCGAGTCGCCCTCGAGCTGGATGCAAATAGTGCTCGAAATTTAGCCAATACAATCTTGGCAGTACTTGAGGAAGCCCCGCTCGCGCTACAACAGTAACTTAGATCGATCTGTGTTCGTGGTAGGCACCTCAATTCAAATGAGCCGGAGGCTAACCAACCGCTAGGGCATCTCGCGGTTGGGGCCTTTTGTCTTCTGGTAGGAGTTGTAAGCGAATCGGCTCTGAGTGGGCTTTTGTGGATAATCTCTATTTTAAATTACATATCTCGGGCTTGGCTTAGGGTACGCTTGTGGTTTAGCTTTTCGTGTGCGACGTTGTCAGATTGTGCGTTGGCTCTATTGAAGATCCCATTTGGTTTATTTGTATAGATGTTAAGACTTTGGCTCCTTTGGATTTTCGAGTCGGCTTGTGTTGTATTATCGAGATGGCGGCTTTGATTTAACGGCCATTGAGACTAAAACGCTCCTGGAAAAACCACTAGATATTCATACGCCCTATGGCCTATTGAAGTCCTTATTTGTTAGATAATTGGCAATTGCCCAAGGTAACGATCGTTATTCGTGCGGGGTGGTTTTGATGCCAATTATCGTTTCGGGTCGGGCTGCTTGTGACTTTGGATATTTTGAGAGGGAAAGCCGTGCCCTCTCTACAACAGGCGCTGGATCTATTTGTTTGGAACCTACGGCTATGGTGGGTCACGGTCTATCGAAAGTGCCCAACTCAATTTTTGAAAGTGAAGGCAATTTTTCAATCGGATGGCATGATCCGAAGCTAGATCGAAGAAAATATAAGGCCTTCGAGGTGATAGTTCCGGCCCCAAAGTGGACTTCTGTGGCGCTGGGGATCTCGGATCTTACCACGCAGGGTGCACTCATAAGTGCGCATAGGAGCGCGGTTGCCACTGTCTTCCAGGAGATCACCGCTAACTATCTCTATATAAAGCGGACCGTTCAAGGAGTACAATCCTACGAACAGGTCAAGGGGTGTGGCATTGACTTTGTGCATTTGATCTCAAGGTCGTGCGATCCACACCTGCATTCGCACCTTTTGATTGCAAACTCCGCTCTAGATTCAAGTGGTACCCCTAGAGCTTTGATGGCAGATGGCATTCAATATGCATCCGACTCTCTGGAGGTGCTTTATTTGAGTACCTTTGAGAGTGCTCTGAGCCGAGATCCTAGCCTTGATTTGCAACGAGTGGATTTTGATAGATTGGTTGTCGATTCCAAGCTATTGGCTACGTCGGGGATCTTTTCGGGACGCTCAAATCAAATAGATACTTATTCGACGCAGCGTGGATTTCGTTCGAGATCGGCTCGAAAGGTTGCGGCATTTGCCACAAAGAACGAGAAGCCCCCCGAGATCTCGTTCGATCTGATGGTGGATAACTGGAAGAATGCTGCCACGGCTCAGCTCGGCATAATTCGACAAAAGAACTTTTTCTCCATGGAGATGCCAAAGATTTCTCCACCGAGGGGTTATTTCCAAAGTGATATTGACGATGTCATCTCCCGGATAGACGGTCGAATTACCCGGGACGGTTTGGACATGACGTCGTTGATGGGAAAGTTCTTCTACAGAAAGGGCGAATTGGAGATCCAAAAAGCTTCTGAGCTTAGCTATATCTTCGACTTCCATATCCCAAGGTATTCAGATCAAACCTTTATTGCACGCTCTCGAGATACCTTTTCTTCTTTTACCTTAGATAAGAAGATGGAGATCGGAGATTCCATTTTGGAAGTTGGCCAAAATCATGGTGGCCTACCGGTGAGCGCTCGTATATATGACGCAAAGGCGCTAAATGGTGCCATTTCATCTGGCTTAGATCCTTCTAATGAAGTGCGGAAATGGTCTTTTATTCCACTTCAAGGTGATGCAGCCGGTGTGATAACCCTAGATAACGCGTTACGAGAAGCCAAAGCGTCGTCGATGACAATTTATTCATTTGAGGATGACTTTGGAGTAGGTCCAAAGATCCTCGGTGAGCAAGTCGTCTCCTGTATAAGAAGGATCGGGGTTGATGATCTTGAGGTGATAAAGAGGGGGACTTTATTGCTCTCGACAAGAATTGAGCCGGGACACTTGGAGGCGATCTTCGATGCGATCGATAAGGGATCACAACTAACGATCCTGCAAGTGGACCAGCGTCGCTCGAGTGAGCTCTCGGGACTTAGCATAGGTAGGGGATCGAATTGGCGACGTTTTTTGAGCCAGATGGATGCCAATTCGATGGATGACAACACTTTGGAGCTATCAAAGTCGCACCATCGAATGCTAAATTCGAAAGCGGTCGCTCTCAACTTTGAAATAGGTGGTTCATCGGTCGTCTATTATCCTAGTCTTGGCGCCCTCGTCGAAGAGACTTCGACAAGGGTTGCTGGCTATGTCTACGACAACACTATCGTTGCCTCGGAGAGAGGTAGATCTGCGCCGTTACCAAAGGTCATTGAAGTAGGAAATAGATACAACTTGGATACCTTATCCAAGTTGACCTGGCAAAAGATTCAAGAGATGGGAGACCACGACCACTTGGAGAGCGCATCGCTGGTGCGTCAGATCAAAAATCACTCTGCGAATGAGCCTCTTCTGTCCTACCAAGAGGTCTGCTCGGTTCATTCTTATAGCCAAGAAGCTAAAACAAAAGAATGTGCTATGCCTCCGGGATATGCCACATTGGGGTACTTTACGCACTCAGACTTACAACGGATGTACTCCAGGAACAGTGATCTTAGTCAGACTATCGATAGTCAAGCGGGGCTGGAGCATTCTGATTCTAATTATGAATTGCGAGAAGCCACCGGCGATGGCCAGCGCTATTATCTCACCGATCCCATCTCCAAGTCGATCCCTAGTCGAGATAGTGAGCTGATGTCAAGAAGGATACTTAGTGGCGTTGGAGTCTTTTCTAAAAGCGGCTATCTTCCGCGTGCGAAAGGCTTTAATGAAGGAATTACAACTGTCAATTTGTTGCCAAATGATAGTCAAAATCTTGTGGCCTGGTCGTCAAAGCCGAATCATAAGGAGTTGAGCATCGGAGACCTATTCGAAATTAACCATGCCAGGATCGCTCTGTCTGGTGATACGGATGGCAGCAATGGGTTTATTATTAGAGATGAAATGCTCATCGAAATGAATCATCGTCTTCACGATGTGATCTTATCTAAAGCAGCTATACCACTTATTGACGACGATTTTGATGGCAATAAGATGCTTGATGACCAGAGTCGTACCGGCGTTCGTCTTGATAAGATCCTTAGCTTGGTTGAACATTCGCTCAACGATGAGGGAAAACAAACTCACCAATATTCGCATAGCACACAGAGAATGCTAAAAAATTCACGTCGCTTATTGACGATGCAAATTAGATATAATGAAGAAAAAATGGAGGAGGATTTAGCCGATGATTACATGCATAATAGTTCAAGATTTAAGGTGCGAAATCAGCGTCTTAGCTCCATTGGACGAAGGTCGAATTCAACACTAGGGATTTAGCTCTTATGCCGTCGAAAATATGAAAATGCTTTCCTGTAATGTGTAGCGTCGCCGCGGCCTTGATAAAAAGGATAAAGTTCGATATATTTTAGTTGCTCGATGCTCAGATTAACTTGTGTGATGATCGAGCCTCTAGCGTGTAAATTTGTGCGACCCCGGATGGGTCGCTCGGTTGAGGGGGACCAAAAGTTGCTTATTCAAATGAATGTCTTAGATTATCTCGAGCGTGCCGCTCAGGTCTATCCTGATCGCATAGCGATAGTGGACGAGCCCAATGTTGCAAGTTCGATGGGAAACGTAACTTACGGAAGCCTCTATAAAAGAGCTAGAAATATGGCAAAAGTCCTAGAGGATATGGGCATAACCCAGGGGGAAAGGGTAGCTATATTTTCTCCCAATGCTGGCAAGATGATCACAGCACTTTATGGAGTTAGCGGGTACGGTAGAATTTTAGTACCTATCAACTTTAGGTTGACCGTTGAAGAGGTTTCCTACATAGTGGAACATTCAGGTTCTTCTATTTTGTTGATTGACCCCGAGTATGAGGAGCTTCTAGCGGGAGTTCAGGTGAAGTCTAAGATCATCTTGGACGGAGTTCAAGATGAGCAACTCTTTAGAGAGCTCCCAGATGACGCTGTGGGTCCGACCCCATGGAAAGCAGACGAGTCATTTACATGCTCGATAAACTACACCTCAGGTACAACTGCCCGACCGAAGGGAGTTCAAGTAACCCATAGGAATATGTGGATGAACTCGGCAATCTTTGGTTGGCATGCCATGGTTGATGACAACGATGTATACCTTCACACGTTGCCTCTTTTCCATGTGAATGGTTGGGGGATGCCTTATGCGATCACCGGTATGGGTGGAAAACATATAGTCCTTCGAAAGGTTGACGGCGAGGATATTCTTTCTCGCATTGAAGAATACGGCGTCACTCTAATGTGCGGAGCACCTGCTGTGTGGGCTGCAGTTTTGACGGCTGCCGAGAAGAGGCGCGCAAATGGGGTTGACATTCCTGGACGTGGACTTGTCCGTATTGTTACTGCTGGTGCGCCACCTCCATCTAGGACGATTGAACGAATCGAGGTCGAGCTTGGATGGAAGTTTATGCAAATCTATGGCTTGACAGAGACATCGCCGGTTCTCACTTTCAATAGTCACCGTTTTGAATGGAATGATAAGCCAATCAGTGAGCGGGCAAAGTTGCTCTCTAGAGCAGGTGCGCCTGTCATTGGCACCAGTCTCCATATCGATCAGAACGGCGAGGTTCTTGTAAAGGGTAATCAGGTCTTTGAAGGATATTGGGAAAATCCCCAGGCCACCGGAGATGCCCTGGAAGGTGGTTGGTTCCACACCGGAGACGGCGGCTATATAGAGGATGGCTATCTAACGATCTCTGATCGCAAGAAGGACGTGATTATAACAGGTGGGGAAAACGTGTCGTCAATCGAGGTTGAGGATGCAGTCTTTCAGCATCCCGAGGTTCTAGAGGTTGCGGTCATTGGCGTTCCGGATGAGAAGTGGGGGGAGACCATCAAGGCTCTCGTCGTCTTGAGGCCGGATTCTCAAGTTACCGAGAACGAAATAATTGAGTTTTGTCGAACCAAGATGGCACACTTCAAATGCCCAACGACAGTTGAATTTCGAGGCGAACTTGCTCGGACTGCCACTGGTAAGCTTCAAAAGTTCAAGCTTCGAGCCCCTTATTGGGAAGGCAAGTCTCGTCTTGTGAATTAATACCGAATGAGATCATAAGGTATAGTTTTGTAAGTGGTATGGCCACAAGCAACTAGGCAATTGATTTTAGAGATTCGATAACTATGAATTGATTGGAATGGGCTGATTTGGCTCATTCCAATCAATTTTGATTTTCATTTAGAATTCTGTCACAGTGGTATCGCGATAGCGATCAAGTCTTGATAGAGTCTTGTAAAGCTGCTTTGTAGAATGGGCGGAGTTCTTTTTGGTTGCGGTACACCTCCGCGGTAGCTGTTATCTTCTAAGTCGCGTTTTTGCATCTGCATCATAGGCACGGAATGACTCTACCAACTTTTAATCTCGAATTAGGTGAGGTTGCCTAACGGAATATCGTAATCTTGAAAGGCGCAATGTGCCAATGCCCTCTTCGAACATGAAATCCTCGTTATTTCAAAGCGCTAATTAGCTAATAATCAAGCCTATCGAAACTATGTCATGGCCATAGAGGCTAGGTTTTGATTGAACCGTAAAACTTTTAAACGTCAGATATTGCAGGGGCAAATACCAAAAGATCAAGAGCGAAGTTGCGGCGCACTTTATGCTATTGAACTTTTGGATGTGCTGTTTCCTTAGAGCAGTCGTTGATAGTCATGGATTCGGACTACAGCTTGACCTTTAGATATCGTTGATAATATGGAATTCTTCGCCTAGTGAAACCCCTGCTTTGTCTCCCACTTTTTCGGCCATTGCAAAGACAAGTTTCTCAAATCGAGTAACTTCATCTGTGGATTCGCCAGCTATTTCCATCGATGTTTCGTGTTGGGATTCGTGACACATTAAGGCATCTATCTTTGCTTGAACATACTCGGGAGTGAGTGGCTCGATATAATTGGGTTCGTCTGCCTCAAAGAGCAGTAGATGCGAAGGCCGATGATGGCTTCCTAACTCCTTTAGAAAGTGGGGATCACGAGCTGCCACTACCGCATCGGTAACGATAAAGCCGGTGTTTCTATGGTCAGGGTGAAGACGATAGCGCTTCCATGGATCGTGGGAGATTATGGTCTCTGGTTTATATTTGCGAATTAGGCTCGTCACCTGTGCGATCCGCCGTGCGGTGGGCGTTAGTTCGCCGTCGATGGCATCGAGAAACTCTACTATTCCATTTGATGTGAGTTTATCGATTGCGCGGTGCTGTTCTTTTTGACGACGGACCGCAAGCAAGTGCTGGTTTATCTCTGGGTCCCAGGTTCCTTTTGCTCCATCAGTCATGATTACAAAGATGATTTGGGCACCTTGAGCTGACCACTTGGCCAAGGTGGCACCCGCGCCGAACTCGATGTCGTCAGGGTGTGCGCCAATGGCCATAGTTATAGCTGGTCTTTTTATCACAGTTTCGATCTCAGGCCTATTTCGAAGATACGTTGACGTCAAGGTTTTCTCGCTTTCTGAGTTTTAGAATTAGAACTTAATCATCATTTATGGCCAAGAACTGACAGTATCGTTTGAATGCGCTCGTGCAAATCAGATGGTAGTTTTGGATCGTCGCGTATAAGTTTTCCAAGGGAGACGATATCGTCTTGGGTGTCTATGTCATAACAGGGGTAAATGCGTTGTAAAACTTCGCATTTTGCGCCACTTTCTTCAATAAGTGCCCTGTGGGAAGCCAGTGAAGATCGACCGTATGAGAGCTGAATCGATAGCGGTAGGTCAAAGGCCATTACATTGGTTCCCTCATGATTGCGATCCGTAATGATCGCAAAGTCTCCATGGCCAAGAACGTCTAGAACGTCTTGGTGTCGGAGTAATGGTATATCTCCGAGCACAATTGCACATCGACGATAGCCCTGTTTATATAGCAGATTAGTTGCCCCTCGAAGAGTGGTATTGAGATCTCCATTGTCTTTGAGGGTCGAAACACCCAAAGAAGTCGCCCAAGCTTCAACTCCAAGATCGCTAGAGATCACGAACCTTTCAATGGGAGATGCGGCATCGAGAATGTATTTGGCGATTATACGTATTATTTCGGCTTTAGATTGATAAGGAATAGGGCCAAGTCGAGTTTTGCCGTTCGCGAATGATCTAATAGGGATTATTACTGCGAGGCCACTGAGTTGATTTTCTTCATTTGGATTTGCTAGGGCCATATTTTCTTCACAATCTTCGAGCATATGCTGCTCGAATGCCACCGCGAACCCCGCAATGCCATACCATTAATGTTATCGAAGAGGAGTGCGCCTTGGGCTTGGACGAACTGCCAGTAAGACTCGTGGAGATGTTGCGGGAACGCGGGGTCCGTGACAGCGACATTCTCAATGCCTTAGAAGACGGCTCGATTCACTTTCTTGCTGTAGATCAGTTGTTAGGGCCGCCATCTAGCAGAATCTCTGCGAATCAAATTGCAAAAACAACGGGCGTCGAGGTCTTGGTTTTGCGGAGATTATGGCGGGCACTGGGTTTTAGGGATTTTACAAACGACGAGATGGTCTTTACTGAACTCGATTTGCAGGCTGCTCACTCACTAAAAATTCTTTTAGGTGAAGGTGAGCTGCCTCGTGAAATAGCTCTTCAGCTTGCTCGTGTAATGGGATCTTCGATGGCGCGCTTTGCTGAAGCCGAAATCGTCTCATCCTCTGCCTTTGGAGCGCTGGGGGATGAATTTGGTGAAGTGGACCCGATATCCTTAGCGGATCGCTTTACTCGCTATAGCGCCAATGTAGTGCCAGCTGTGCCTCAATTGCTTGTCTATACCTGGCTGCGCCACCTGCATGCGGCGTCGCGTCGGGCGATGCTTGCCTTTGATAACGGAGCACAGAATGTGGCTGTCGTCGAGCTGGCTATTGGCTTTGTAGATTTGGTGGGTTTTACGGTTATCTCTCAGCAACTTAGCAATGAAGAACTTGCGAAAGTGGTGGGTCGATTTGAGCAGGTTAGTTTTGACAGCGTAACAAATGCCGGTGGTAGAGTAGTCAAGATGATAGGCGACGAGGTTATGTTTGTCGCAGAGGACCCAATGGCGGCATGTGAAATTGGGCTTAGACTTGCGGCTGAATATCGCAGAGATTCGCTGCTCTCTGAGGTGCGTGCTGGAATAGCCTTCGGAGAGATGCTCTCTCAGGACGGAGATTACTATGGCCCTATAGTAAATACCGCTAGTCGGATCGTAAATATAGCGGCGCCAGGTACGGTTTTGATAACCCGAGAGGTTGCTGATCATGTTCGAGATGAAGGCGATTTTGTCTTGCGGGCACTGCAACCTCGATATCTCAAGGATATTGGATCTGTTGAGCTTTACGTCATTAGGGATAGTGGGCCGACTTCCAAGGTTGCCTTGTCGAGTTTGTGAATCAGGTTGACTTCATAGACTCCATCTGATCGGTATTTGGAGGTCGAAAGGGTCGTGTGTGATAGATCTCACTACTGGTAGATATTTGGATGGATTGAATGACTCGGATCTTGTAATTGGGGTCGACGAAGTGGGTCGTGGTTCTTGGGCTGGGCCGCTGAGCGTTGGCGTTGTCGGCATCTCAGCTGGGGAGTTACGGGCTCTTTTGCAGGGTGACCCGCTAATTGGGTTGATTGATGATTCAAAAGTGTTGTCGCCATCGAAACGCGAGATAGCTAATGAGGCGATTTTGGAGGTCTTTTTCGGATCAGTTGGGTCGTGTAGCGCTAATGAATGTGACCTATACGGGATCTCGAGAGCACTATCCCTTGCAACATCGCGTGCATTGGAGTCGTTGGGGAAGAGGCCAAAGCTCATTCTTTTGGATGGCAGGGTGGACTTCGTGGTCTCGCCGGGATGTCGAGTAGTTCCTCTTGTAAAAGGTGATTCCCGATCTCTTTTGATCGGCGCTGCAAGCATTGTGGCCAAAGTCAATCGAGACCGGTACATGGTAGTTATCGACGATCAGTACCCATTTTGGTCTTTTTGGAGAAACAAGGGCTATCCTTCGATACAACATCGTAGGTCATTGAGGGTCTATGGACTGTCGGCGATACATAGAGTTAGCTGGAGTTATGTGGCAACTATGAAACTTCAATGTGATTGGTCGCCGCTTGGTACCTCTCGGGAAGATCACCTACTTGAAGGCTAAGGACCCAAACGATTAATTTTACCTAGGGCATACTTTTCATCTATATGGCTTCAGTGGTGGGCCCTAGATGGACGTCGGTAACGATATTATCTTCTGTCGGATCGCGGATTTGAATTTTAAATTACCAACGTGGCACTGCTGTTGCGCGTTCCAGCCCTAAGGAGATTTTGGGTGATTTTATCTTCGGAAGTCTCAGATGAGAATCGATAAGGGTAATTGCAATTAACGAGTCATTATTTGGTCTGCGACCTTCTTGGATGTGAAATTGACAATAGATTGATATGAGATTGGATCTGTGTCGGTTTGCCAATTGTGGTGTTTTGGGCATAGAGTTGTGAGGTCGGAAGAGTTTTGCTCTTTTGACTTATTTTTGTGGTTTGGGACCACTTACTTAGGAGGTGATTGCGACGTCTAAAAATTTTGACGTCGTCGTGATAGGGGGTGGCCCAGGAGGCTACGCAGCAGCGCTATACGGTGCGAGCGCCGGTTTGAGCGTATGCGTAGTCGAAAAGGAAAAAGTTGGTGGGACATGCCTTCATCGAGGTTGCATACCAGCCAAAGAGTTCCTAGAGAGTGCCGCCGTTTTTCGCGCCGTAGAGTCAGCTAAGGAGTTCGGGGTTCTTACGACACCGCCTTCGATCGACTTCTCAATAACACAGAATCGCAAACAGAGAGTCGTAGATCAGCTCTGGAAAGGTCTTTCCGGCCTTATGAAAGGTCGGAAAATCGAAATCATCGAGGGCTTTGGTGCTTACATTGGTGACGGTAAGGTAGAGATCGACGGTGGCGAGATTGTCACTGGGGATTCTATTATCTTGGCGGCGGGTTCCGTTCCTCGTACGATACCTGGCTTTGAAATAGACGGAGAAGTCATTATTACCTCGGACGAAGTTCTGGCAATGTCTGAGCTGCCCGAGAGCGTGGCGATTATAGGTGGCGGAGCCATCGGTTGCGAATTTGCGTCAATGATGTCAGATCTCGGCGTTAAGGTAACTATTTTGGAGGCCATGCCCACTCTGCTTGCGGGATGTGATAAAGATGTTGCAGATGTCGTTGTTAGATCCTTCAGGAAGCGTGGGATCGCAATGCACACCGGAGTGGCCGTCACTGGACATGCTCCCGGGGAGAAGGGGACCAACCTCTTCTTCGGAGACGGAAGTAGCGTCCATGTCGACAAGGTTATCGTCTCAGTGGGTCGACGTCCATTTAGCGAGAAGCTTCTTGGAGGCAACTCATCTGTAAATCTTGATCAAAGAGGATTTGTCCAAACGGATGAATATATGAGGACCTCTGAGGAAGGTGTTTTTGCAATTGGCGACTTAGTGGCTACTGCACAACTTGCTCACGTGGGCTTTGCTGAGGCCATAGTAGCAATCAAGACCATTCTTGGAGAGCGCACGATACCTGTAGACTACGTCAATGTACCATGGTGTATCTATACACACCCAGAAGTAGCCTTCGCGGGATTGACAGAGGAAGCGGCTAGAAATGCCGGTTACGATGTCATCGTCAAGAAGGACCCATTCGGAGGCAACTCACGTGCTCGGATTATAGGTGAAACCGAGGGCGTTGTGAAAGTTGTTGCGGAAAAGCGCGCCGATGGAAGCGCAGGACGTATCCTTGGGGTTCACATGGCTGGCCCATGGGTAACAGAGCAACTGGGGATGGGTTATTTGGCTGTCAACTGGGAAGCAACAGCTGAAGAAATTGCACACTTTATTCAACCGCACCCAACATTGTCCGAGACATTCGGCGAAACGGTAATAGCTTTAACAGGAAGGGGTCTACACGTTGGCTGAGATCTTAATGCCACAGCTTGGCGAAACAGTTACAGAAGGCACAATTACAAAGTGGCTAAAAAAAGTTGGTGATAAAATTGCCATCGACGAGGTGCTCTTTGAGGTTTCGACAGATAAAGTCGATTCGGAAGTACCATCTACGGCCAGCGGTTATCTAACTTCGATCTTGGCTGAAGAGGGAGACACCGTAGCGGTAGGAACTATTTTGGCAATCGTTGGAGAATCCAGCGAGGCTCCTGCTCCAGCTCCGGCTCCTGCTCCAGCTCCGGCTCCGGCTCCTGCTCCAGCTCCGGCTCCAGCCCCAGCCCAGCCCCAGCCCCAGCTCCTGTGGCCGTGCTAGGAAATGTCGAGGGATTGGTTCTCTCTCCAGTTGTGCGACGCTTGATTGATGAAAATTCATTGGACGTTTCGCTTATCAAGGGATCTGGTGCAGGAGGTCGAATTACTAGATCTGACGTTCTGGACTATTTGGATCAAGTCGCTCGGTCGCAATCAGCTCCGGCTGCACCGGCTGCACCGGCTGCACCGGCTGCACCGGCTGCACCGGCTGCACCGGCTTGGGTAGCTGCACCAGCTCCAGCGCCGCGTCTTCCGGAGACTATTTCTCAGGTACCTCAGATCGTAAATCGCCAGCCAATTCATGCTGACGTTTTCCCGCCTGCTACCGCTGGAGCTCGAGATGAGATTATTCCGTTTAATAATATTCGACGACGCACAGCAGAGCATATGGTTCGATCTAAGGCCACATCTGCTCACACGTTAGTTGCTATCGAGGTTGACTTCGAAGCGGTAGATCGAGTTCGTGCATCGCTCAAGGAGGCCTTCAAGCGAGAAGAGGGATTCTCTCTAACCTATCTTCCTTTTGTCGCAAGGGCGACAGTGGAGGCATTGCGCACCTTTCCTCGGTTGAATGCATCTGTGGGCGATGATGAACTGATCGTCCATCATGATCGGAATCTTTCAATAGCGGTAGATCTTGATCTTGAGGGTCTGATAGCGCCAGTTATTCATGGAGCTGATCAAAAGAGACTTACAGGGCTAGCTAGAGATATCAAAGATTTGGCGACTCGAGCTCGAACTAAGAGATTGAGTGCTGATGATTTGGCTGGTGGTACTTTTACAATCACCAACCCTGGTCCCTATGGTACCTTTATGACGGCTCCGATCATCAATCAGCCACAAGTAGCAATTCTCTCAACCGATGGTGTCAAGCGTAAACCCGTAGTGATTACCCTTCCAGATGGATCTGAGAGCATAGCGATTCACTCGGTTGGCATTCTTGCGCTTACCTTTGACCATAGGGTAATTGATGGAGCCTACGCGGCTGCATATCTAGCGCGAATGAAAGAGATCATTGAGACTTGGAATTGGGCTCAAGAGTTCTAATTTTTTAGAACGCTCCCTATTGGGTATAGAAGGGCAAGTTTCAGTCTGTTGATTCGGGGGTGTGGATCACTGACCTTAGGTCAGTGATCCACACCCTTGCTAAATTTTAAAAGTAAATCTAATTTTGAAGATGGAGTTGTAGATGTTAGAGGTTCGTTGGTTGTCGAAGGTGGCTTATCGGGATGCTTATACCCTTCAACACGGCTTATTTGACTCTGGGAAAGCTCAGCATCTACTACTGTTGGAGCATAATCACGTCTATACCCTGGGCGTTAGGGCTGATATCTCCAATATTCTTGTAGACCCCAAACAAGTTGGGGCTGAAATGGTTAGGGTTGACAGGGGCGGAGACGTCACCTACCATGGCCCGGGTCAGCTCGTTGGCTATACAATTTTAGATGTAGCTACGGAGCAAAATTCAACCCCTAATTTTGTCGCGAAGATTGAAGATTTGATAATCGCAACTCTAGATAAATTTTCAATTGTAGGACAGCGAAACCCTGGCTTTCCGGGTGTATGGACGATCTCTAAGGATGGTAGTCTCAGAAAGATTGCGGCTATCGGGGTTCGAATCTCTAGGGGACGTTCGATGCATGGCTTCGCGTTGAACGTAACTACAGATTTGGAGATGTTTTCTAACATTGTTCCGTGTGGTATCAGCGAATACGGGGTTACCTCGATGCAAGCCGAGGGTAGTGTCTGTCAAGTGGAAGACGTTGTTGGCGTGGTGGCATCTTTGGCGCCTAAAATCTTTGGTTTTTCTGAGGCATCTTTCTACGGAGCTTCTTCGTCTGATGGCTATTCAATGCAAGATCCAAACTTGGTGGATTCAATCATTAAGGTGGCACCCAAGGTTGATGCCATGGCGGAGTCTCGCTCTCTAGATAGAAGACTGGCGAGCGCTGGCGTTGGGACCGCAGAGGGAATTTCGATTTCAAAGACCAAACCTGAATGGATTAAACTTCGGACCAAGATGGGTTCGGAGTATCAGGAACTCAAGGAAACCATGAGGGGCCTAAATCTGGTAACTGTCTGCGAGGAGGCCGGTTGTCCCAATATTTATGAATGTTGGAGTCAAGGGACCGCGACGTTCATGATCAATGGCGAAGACTGTACTCGAGCATGTGGATTTTGCCTCGTCAAGACCGATCGGCCGCTACCGCTCGATCTTGACGAACCCCGAAGGGTTGCTTTGGCCGTTGAAAAGATGGGCCTTGATTTTGCCGTCGTTACTGCCGTGGCTAGGGATGATCTTAGTGACGGGGGAGCAATTGGTTTTGTTGAGACGATAAACCAGATTCGACGACTTGGTCGAGATATCGGGGTCGAGGTTTTGATCTCTGACTGCAAGGGCGACGAAGACGCTCTAAGTGCCATCTATAAGGCAGCTCCCGATGTATTGAATCACAATATTGAGACCGTTCTTCGTCTCCAGCGGGCTGTGCGACCCCAAGCGAGCTACGCGCGCAGTTTGTCGGTTCTCTCAGGTGCCGTAAAGGCTGGTTTGGTTACTAAATCAGGGATTATCGTAGGGATGGGCGAGACGATGGATGAGCTCAAGGCGACCCTTAGGGATTTGGCTAGCGTTGGAGTCTCGATTGTAACTATTGGGCAATATTTGAGACCGACCAGAAAGCACCTTCCAGTTTCGAAGTGGTATACGCCCAAAGAATTCGCCGAGTTGAAATCATATGGGGAAGCATTGGGGATCCGACACGTCGAATCTTCGCCAAATACTAGGTCGTCTTATCACGCCAAGGAGGCGGGACTTGGTATCAAGGTCTAGCTGGATGATGGGACCTACATCTGTTTTTTGCTGACTCTCGTCTATGTAAGACGGGGTCAACACTCTCTTTTTGGCTAGATTTTGCGGATATGTCACATGGGTAGATCTCAAAGATGGACGATCTCACTCGGAATTGCATAGGATTTGAATTTGTGATCTTGACTCTTTGAATCCTTGGGACTTTGAGCGATGTGATTGCATTGGTGAAACAATTTGGTCGATCTTGAACTTCATTTCTGTTCCGTCTCAAAATTTGGAGATTTGTGTCCGTGGAGATCATCTTATGTAGGAGACTTAGTCCCGACGAAACACGGGGGGCTTGGAATCTTCCGTGGATCAAGATCGAAAATTCAAAACAGCGACCTGACGCCTATTTGGTCAGTTTCATTGCTAAGGCGCTGAAGTCATTTCGCTCTAGATCTTTTAGGGCCGAGTTGGCGAAGCTGTTTCAAGGTGGTTTACCAATGGCTATTTGATGTGGCTATTTGATGAATCAGTGGGAAACTATCCTTTTTACGACGCCCATTACCTCAGCGGTCTGTTCGTTAGGGTCGGTCGGTCCTCCACCGTGGCCAATCAAGCAGTGTCTCAGATGCCCTTCTAGTAACCCGAGTTCGACTTTTTTGAGAGCCCCTTGAATTGCCGATATTTGGGTAAGTACGTCAACGCAGTATCGATCCGCTTCGACCATTTTAGCTACGCCCCTGATCTGTCCCTCTATCTTTGCGATCCGCTCAAGTAGATCGCCCTTGGATGAGGTGTAGCCCCTCGAGACTCCGACTAGCTCATTGGGAGAGTTTTCTAAATCTTCTGAGTCCATTCCGATCCTTTGTAGCTTAGCAGTTTGATAAATACTTAATCTAAGTATACACTAGGGGGGGTAGGGTATATATCTTAGGAGGAAAAATGGAGACGAAATCTTACAAGGTTGAGGGAATGACTTGTGGCCATTGTGTGGCAGCGGTCAAAGGTGAAATCGATAAGGTTGCGGGCGTTTCGCAGGTTGACGTCGATCTTGAGACGAAATTGGTTGTAGTTTCGGGCGAGAAGCTCGATGACGCTGAGATCTTTAATGCAGTAGATGAAGCGGGCTACGAAGCTCAGCTGGTTTGATCTTCTAACCCTCAAGAGACGAAGTCTCGATAGGACTTCACTATCGAAAGGCAGACAACTGTGGCGGTTGGCGAAAATTCAACAATAGATGATAAGTCTATGGGCGAGAGTGTGGAGCTATGCTTAACTGGGATGACCTGCTCTTCTTGCGCGGCTCGAATTGAGAAGCGCTTGAATCGCTTAGATGGTGCGAGCGCAAATGTGAACTTCGCCACAGAGAAGGCCTCAGTTTCTTTTGACTCTTCCCTTTTGACGACGCAGGATCTTCTAGATGCAATATCTGGCATTGGCTATGGAGCGTCGTTGATTGAGGGGAATGATAGGAGTAGTGGTGAAATTGATGATGAGTCGAGATATCTAGATCACCTGAATCCACTTAGGAATCGCCTGATCATCTCGGCTATTTTGTCGCTTCCTGTCTTAGCTTTGTCTATGGTTCCATCGTTGGAATTTCAATACTGGCAGTGGGTAGCACTTGCGCTAGCAACTCCAGTATTTATCTATGGCGGACTTCCATTCCATAAAGCCGCCATCGCCAATGCGAGACACTTGACCTCGTCCATGGACACCCTCGTCTCACTTGGTTCATTAGCTGCCTATCTTTGGTCTTTGTACGCGCTGATCTTTACCGATGCGGGAGGCCCGTCTTTTCGGATGATGTTTTCGTTGACGGCCTCGATAAATTCGCATCATCCAGACATCTACTTAGAAACCGCCTCGGTCGTTATCACGGTAATTCTCTTTGGTCGCTACTTAGAAGCCAAGGGAAAGAGACGATCCACCAGTGTGCTTCGCTCTCTTTTATTAGGTAATGGCCAGGTCGTACATAAGATATTGAACAACGACATTGAGGTTGAAATCGATGTTGTAGACCTTCGTCCTGGCGATCGGTTTTCCGTACGTTCAGGGGAGAAGGTTCCAACAGACGGTGAGATCGAATCGGGTGAAGCCCTCTTGGATTTGGCTTTGCTGACCGGGGAATATGAGCCCAAGCGATTCAAGTCAGGGATGGAGGTCGTCGGTGGGTCGCTGAACGTTGATGGCTTTTTAGTCGTTAGGGCTACCAAGGTGGGCTCGGATACGGCGCTCGCAGGTATTGTGTCGATGGTTGAAGAGGCCCAAGCAAAAAAGGCCAAGGTTCAAGCCATCGCCGATAAGGTATCGGGAATCTTTGTGCCGAGCGTTATTGCAATCGCAATAGCTACCTTCTTGTTTCGAGTTATTATCGGTGATTCAATCGCACTCTCATTTTCAAGTGCGATCGCGGTTTTGGTAATCGCATGTCCCTGTGCCCTTGGACTTGCTACCCCTATGGCTATTCTGGTTGGAACGTCGCGTGCCGCGCAGATGGGTATTCTTATCCGTGGTCCAGAGGCTCTAGAGGCTGCAGGAAAGATTGATACGGTCGTTGTTGATAAGACCGGAACTCTCACAACTGGAACGATGACACTTCAGGAGATACTCCTAGAAGTTGGTTTTGATTATGACTTTGTACTTTCGATGGCCGCTAGTGCTGAAGCGGCAACCACCCATCCCATTGGACGTTTTATCGTCTCTCTCTCCGAGGAAAGGGAGCTGGAGGTACAAAAGGCGGATCTCTTCAAGTCATATGTGGGGTCTGGGGTCATGGCCCAAGTCGCCGGCCATTCTGTCGCAATCGGAAAGTTGGATTTCTGTCTAAGTTCAGGCTTCGAAATCTCCACTTCCTTTCAAAGCAAGGTTGACGCCTATATCTCTAACGTCTCCATTACAACTGGGTTGAGCCGTAGCTATATTGGCCTTGATGGTATCGTCGTGGCATTTATGGCCATAGGCGATGAGATAAGGGATGACGCCTTTGAGACCCTTAAAAAGATGCGCCAGTCAAATTTAGATGTTGTTCTTTTGAGCGGTGACAATCAAGAAAGTGCTCGTATTACCGCGTCACAATTAGGGATTGAACGGGTAGTAGCTGGTGCAACACCGAGTGAAAAGGCAGACTACATTCGAGAGTTACAGTCCCAGGGGGCAAGGGTCGCAATGATAGGCGATGGCATTAATGACGCAGCTGCCCTTGCGCAAGCCGATCTGGGAGTGGCGATGGGAAGCGGATCTGCGATAGCACAAGAGTCCGGAGACATCACAGTATTTTTAGGCGGTGTCAGTGGGGCCTATTCGGCAATCTTGGTTGCGCGAGCAACTCTTAGAACCATACACACTAATTTATTTTGGGCTTTTGCTTATAACGTCGCGGCGATTCCAATCGCTATGGCCGGATTGATAAACCCGGTCATAGCTGGAAGTGCAATGGCTTTCTCGTCAGTCTTTGTCGTTGGCAATTCTTTGCGCCTTTTCGGCTTTATGCGACGCTAGAGACGATTTGCATCCTCGATGTCATAGATCTCTTTGGTAGAATCTTTTGGTGGTACCGCCGTCTCGCCAATGTGACTGGCGGTGATGTTGGGGCAATCTGTAAGTCGATATGAATTGATAGGGTGTGTTTTGATTGGTTCAGTCTCATTTTTTGATTGACAAATTATCTGACGAGGTATTTGTGAAGGATGCTCTGAGGGCCGTCGGTGATGATGGCTTTCATGCCTCAAGGTTGAACCGTCTTGAATCAACCCAATCTGCCCTTGAGGAGGCTGGTGTTGACGCATTGATTCTTTCACTTGGAGCTGATTTGCCATGGCTCAGTGGATATGAAGCAATGCCCCTAGAGAGGTTAACTGCACTTGTGGTTAGACGTGGTGTTGCTCCAGTTTTGTTCGTTCCAGAGTTGGAGGCGCCACGAGTTCGCCACTACGCGGAACTTTTTGAATTACGGCCATGGAAAGAGGGCTCAAATCCATACGAGATGATTGGATCCCTTCTTTCAAAGGCGGACCTTGTAGGGGTCTCCGATCGGATGTGGGCCTCAGCACTGTTGGAGCTTCAAAATACCTGTCCAAATTCACGCTTTATTTCTGCCTCTGGTCTTCTGAAGGGTTTGAGAGGTCAAAAGGACAGCCTTGAGCTTCTTATGCTTGCTCGGGCTGCACATATAACAGATCGAGTCGCTGATCAGTTGTTGGCTGGAGAAATTGCAGTTTTGGGTCGTTCTGAGGCAGAGGTCTCCGATGAACTCTCTAGCCGACTTGTAGCGGAAGGACTGGCCAAGGTCAACTTTGCGATCGTTGGTTCTGGCCCTAATTCGGCAAGTCCCCATCATGAGGCAGGCGATAGGATAATTTCTATTGGTGATGCGGTCGTATGTGATTTTGGTGGAGTCTTTCGATTGGGCGAAGAACCCGGCTACTGCTCCGATATCACTCGAACTATAGGAGTTGGAGACCTCGGGGGAGAATTTGTTGAACTCTATGGCGTTTTGAGTCGAGCTCAGACCAAGGCGCGAGATGAGATGTCTAGCGCGCTTTCAGGAGCAGAACTAGATGCGATTGCACGAAATGTCATAGAGGCAAGCGGATATGGCGAGTTCTTTGTCCATCGGACTGGCCACGGCATTGGCATAGAGGAACATGAAGACCCCTATATTGCCTCTACGAACTCGACTTTATTAGGGGCTTATGCTGCTTTTTCCATTGAACCGGGTATCTATATTCCTGGGAAGTTCGGGGCGCGAATCGAGGACATATGCGTCGTGGGTGAGCATATGGGTGTCTCTTTGAACCGAGCATCGCGTGAATTGAGCATCCTCTCTTAGTCATTTGTGGGCTTTTTAGAGGTTGACTTGGAGCTACTAAATTTCAAAGCAATGATCGTTACATCTTTTGGTGGGGTTCGCTTTTGTCGCTAAACCCATGGCAAAGTTCAAGGGAGCTTGGGACTAACAGTTTTAAGCTCTCTGTTGCTTTTACTTCGTGGCTTTTACTCCTTCCTTCGTCTTTACGTTTTGGTTTTTACTTTGGATGGGGCCACGATGTTAAATTGGATTTTGGCTTTTGAACAAGAGATTGCATATTGCACGGCCCGCAAGACAACCAATCTCACAAGACGAAGTAGCTAAACTTTCTACCCTCGTTGAAGGTGAACCCAAATTTGTCGTAAGCTTTTGGACAAGGCTGGCGATCTGAGTTGGGGTTTAGAGGTAGCCATTCAATGCCAAGGTTTAAGTGTGCCAAGGTTTAAATTGTCGAGAGCTAGCTTGACTTGGACTTGATCGTTGAGTTTTTGAACTTGCCTGTTCCACTAAGGTTTCATTTGAGAAATTGAGATCTATGACCCAATTCGCCAGCCATAAGGTCGGTTGAGCAGATAGCATATTTTCACCTAAGAGGGCAAGGCGGAGACGAATTTGTGCTCGATGAGGTGGTTGGCAAAGTTGGCCGCAATCTCTGCTTGAACTCCATCTTCGTCCCGGGAGGTAATATGCCATTGTTTTACAATTGGCAATGGAGGGACGTTAATTTCCTTCAAAATACCCATTTCAAGTTGAGTACTGACCGTATCTGAGGACAATAAAGTCACACCTATATCAAGGGCTACAGCTTCTCGCAGTGCCACGTTGGATCCGATCGTCAGCATACGAGGCGATATTGCCAGGAGGTCAAGCAACTCTTCGAGACTTTTGCGTGTGCCCGACTTTTCCTCTCTCATGAGCCAGGTAGATCGAGCTAAGAGGGAGGTGACGTCACCTCCAGCTTCATAGATTTTGGCAATCTCGGAATTTGCAGATGCCACAAGCATCAGCTTATGCGGGCGAACGGCTAGGGTTTTGAAGGCCATTCCAAGCGGTGGACGTCCCGCAATAACGAGGTCTACCGAGTGAGATTCGAGCAATTCGAATACTCGGGAACGGTTTTCAACATGACTGCGAATTTCAACGTCGCTTTGTGAATCTATATATGACCGTATCCACCGAGGTAGCAACGCCTCGCCTGCAGTGGTGACTGAGGCCATTCTAAGTATCCTTTTCTTAGTGTCTGACGTGGCGATAGCCTCAATCTTTGCCTTCTCCGCCATGCCTAAGATCACCTTGGCTTGCTTGTATAGAACTAAACATGCGGGTGTAGGTTCGATGTTTCGTCCAGATTTAGAGAAAAGTTCAATTCCAAGTTCGTCGCGCAAGGCATAAATAGAAGAAGAGACTGCAGATTGAGAGAGGTAGAGTTCGTCTGCGGCGCCGGTAATCGACCCGTTTTGAACGACTGCTACAAGGGTTCGAAGTTGATTGAAGGTCATAGCGCTGATTTTACCGTCTTGTTTGAGTCAAAAACCGTGCTTTTTTCAGATGTATGACTTATTGAAGAGTCTAGAGTGGGTATGTAGAGGGTGCGTGGCTCGCTAATGGCTTTCATAGTTTTCTTATAAGGCGTCCGGTTATTTCTCCCTGAAAATTCTGTAGGGATTGAGGACCGTGCGATCTATTGGAGCGGCTCTAGCGGTAACTGCGCATTGACAATCGAAGGAGGCTATCCATCAAATGGATAAAACATCAGCCGGTGGCGAAGCAAACGAACGTTATAAGTCTGGCGTAATACCCTACAAGCAGATGGGTTATTGGGAACCCGATTACATCCCCAAGGATACAGATGTTCTGGCACTTTTTAGAATTACACCACAGCCAGGGGTTGATCCAGAGGAAGCAGCAGCTGCTGTAGCTGGGGAATCTTCTACTGCGACCTGGACGGTCGTGTGGACAGATCGATTGACCGCTTGCGAGCTCTATCGCGCGAAAGCCTATCGTGTTGATCCGGTTCCAAATACCGGCGTCGGTACCAATACCGAAGCTCAGTATTTTGCTTACATTGCCTACGACTTGGATCTTTTTGAAGAGGGTTCGATTGCCAATTTGACTGCTTCAATCATTGGCAACGTCTTTGGTTTCAAGGCGGTAAAAGCTTTGAGACTTGAGGACATGAGGCTTCCGGTCGCCTACCTTAAAACTTTTCAGGGTCCAGCGACGGGAATCATCGTTGAGCGCGAAAGGCTCGATAAGTTTGGACGTCCACTTCTTGGAGCTACCACCAAGCCGAAGCTGGGGCTTTCAGGTCGCAACTACGGCCGAGTTGTCTACGAAGCGCTCAAAGGTGGCCTCGACTTTGTGAAAGACGATGAGAATATCAATTCGCAGCCTTTCATGCACTGGCGCGATCGTTTTCTTTACGTAATGGAGGCGGTAAATCGGGCTTCAGCCGCAACTGGAGAGGTGAAAGGCCACTATCTAAACGTTACCGCAGGGACGATGGAACAGATGTATGAGCGTGCTGAATTCGCCAAATCGCTGGGATCCATTGTTGTCATGATCGACCTAGTAGTTGGCTATACAGCGATTCAATCGATGGCCAATTGGGCTAGGAAAAACGATATGATTCTTCACCTGCATCGTGCTGGTAATTCGACATATTCCAGACAGAAGAATCACGGGATGAACTTTCGTGTCATTTGCAAATGGATGAGGATGGCAGGCGTTGATCATATCCACGCAGGGACAGTAGTTGGCAAATTGGAAGGCGATCCTTTGATGATCAAGGGATTCTATGACACCCTTCGAGAGGTGCGTACTCCGATGTCGCTCGAGAACGGGATATTCTTTGATCAGGATTGGGCATCTTTAAATAAGGTAATGCCAGTCGCTTCCGGTGGAATTCACGCTGGTCAAATGCATCAGTTGATTCACTACCTAGGCGAAGATGTAATTCTTCAATTTGGCGGTGGCACCATTGGCCATCCAATGGGTATCCAAGCGGGAGCAACTGCAAATCGTGTGGCCTTAGAGGCTATGATCATGGCTCGAAATGAAGGTAGGGATTATCTCAACGAAGGGCCAGAGATCTTGGCGCAGGCGGCAAAGTGGTGTACTCCTCTAAGAGCAGCATTGGATACCTGGAAGGACGTTACCTTCAACTATGAATCTACCGACACTGCAGATTTTGTTCCCACACCTACGGCAAGCTTTTAGATCTAGGGAGACGATTAGATTATGATGACCAATCCAGCAAATCGAGTGACTCAGGGTCAATTCTCGTTTCTTCCAGAACTTAGCGACGAGCAGATAATGCTACAGATAAAGTGGGCTATTGACCACGGTTGGGCGCTTAGCGTGGAGTATACCGACGACCCCCATCCCCGTAATACCTACTGGGAGATGTATGGTATGCCAATGTTTGACCTAAAGGACCCAGCTGGCATTATGGGGGAGATCAATCAGTGCCGGGCGACCTTTCCTAACTATTACATCCGTGTTATGGCATTTGGTTCAGATCGAGGCACGGAGAGCCCAACTATGTCATTTATGGTGAATCGCCCACCCAACGAGCCAGGGTTCAGACTGCAGCGACAAGAGGTCGATGGTCGATCGATTAGATACTCGATCACCCCTTATGCCACGGATCAACCAGAGGGTGAAAGGTATCCATAGAGATACCCCTCGCCTTTATTGAAAATACTATTTATGACTGACGGTGGAGTGGCTGAGGTGGCTTTTATGAGCTGTTTTCTCAAAAACTCCACTATTTTTCTCTGTCACATCTAATAGATTCAAGGTGATTGGCTCAGTCGAATGAGTATTTATGAACTTAGATGGTCAGCTTGTTTGCCTCTTTGCTTGAGTGTTTGCGGTGAGGACCTCTTATTGGTGGCTTAGTGAGAAGAAAGAATTTAGATGGATGACCTTGGCGCTAATGTAAGTGACGACGAAGACAACCTCTCTCTGGGCACGGCAGATGATTTCGTTGATTTGGATGTGGTATACAAAGAGTCGAATATCGCAAGTATCTTGGAGAAGCTCGATAAAGAACTCGTTGGTTTGAAACCGGTTAAGACGCGAATTGGCGAGGTAGCTTCACTTTTGCTGGTCGATCGAGTGCGTCGTCAGTTGGATCTTTCCTCTGGCGCACCCTCGATGCATATGAGCTTTACGGGAAATCCTGGCACCGGTAAGACGACTGTGGCTTTGCGCATGGCAGAGATACTGCATCGTCTTGGATATGTACGACAAGGTCATTTGGTCTCGGTTACTCGCGACGACTTAGTGGGTCAATATATCGGCCATACGGCGCCTAAGACCAAGGAGATTCTCAAGAAGGCGATGGGGGGAGTGCTCTTTATCGATGAGGCCTACTATCTCTACAAGCCGGAGAACGAGCGCGACTATGGTGGCGAAGCGATCGAGATTCTTCTACAGGTTATGGAGAACCAAAGGGACGATCTTGTCGTGATCTTGGCTGGTTATAAAGATCGCATGGACAAGTTTTTCACTAGTAATCCTGGGATGTCATCTCGGATTGCACACCATATCGACTTCCCTGATTACACCAAGACGGAGCTTGTGACAATCGCTAAGTTGATGTTAGCTGAGCAGAACTACGTAATGAGCGGGAAAGCCGAAGCCGTCTTTGAACAATATGTACAACGGCGGATGGAGCAGCCATTCTTTGCAAATGCACGATCGATCCGGAACGCTCTGGATAGAGCCCGACTTCGACAGGCGAATAGGTTGTTTGAACGTCGAGGAGATCGCCTTACCCGGTTAGACCTAATGACTATCGAAGATGTTGACTTCTTGGCCAGTAGAATATTTTTGGAGCCTGGACCTAAAGATTGATTCGCGAAACCCCTTGGTGTTTGGAGGTTTTAGGGTTGGCTAGAGATATAGCTTCTGCGATGAGAGCTTGGAATCTAATTTACCCAAACCTGATTCTATTGATTTAGGGAGAATGGTACTTTGAGGTGGATCTTTGTACCATGGTTTGCGCGTGAAAATACCTCGAGGCTTGCTCCGATCAGCTCAACTCTTTCCCTCATACCTTGAATTCCGTGGCCGTTATTGACATCGTCGACATCGAACCCCGCTCCATCGTCGGAGATAATCGCATGCAGAATCCGAAGTTCGTAGTCGAGCCAAATCTTCAGCGATGCCCAAGTTGCTCCGGAGTGTTTGATGATGTTTGCCAGCGCTTCTTGGGTAATTCGGTAGATGGTGATCTCGGCTGCGCTAGAGAGGATCGCATCGAATACCTCGGGAAGTTCGACGTCAACTTCGGGGTTTTTTATCGAATTGCAAAGACTTGCTAAGCCCGCCATAAGACCAAGGTCATCTAGGATTCCTGGTCGAAGTCGCGATATTGTCTCTTTTACCTCTGAGATGGCCGAGACGACGAGATCTTTGGCCGCAGTTATCTCTATACGTGAGGCGTTCATCGATTCTGGATACATTGCAGCATCTAGATGGTAGAGTGCCGAGTGTAGGAGTTGTCCAAGGCCATCATGAATATCTCTTGCGATTCGCTTTCGCTCTAACTCCGCTGCATCGATAGTGTCGGCTGCGAATTTTTCAAGTTGACTCTCGCGTCGGGCAAGTTTTTCAACGAGGGCGGCCATTTCGACGTTGCCGGCAAATAGGTTGGCGACATATTGCAGGTCCACCAAGATCGATTCGCTCTCGCTTGGCAATTCGCGCCAATGGACATTTAGGACGCCAACTACTACCTCACCAGGTCTCATCATCGGCACCGAGATCAGGAAATTGAAGTTTTCCCCCTCCAGTTCAGGCATATAACGGTATCTACTGTCCGCCCATTTGTCCGGAACAATTAAAGGTATCTTGGATTGAGCGACCCATCCCGAGATACCATCTCCAACGGCTAGGCGAATCTTGCCCCTATGGATCGAATAAGGAGGTGTCGCGCCAATCAGACTGATATGTCTTTGGTCCTCGTCTAGGAGATAGACGAAGCATACGTCTGCACCGAAAGCCCCTATCACAAGTTCAGCAACGTGATCTGCTAGCTCTTCTAGATCTGTGACGTGTGGCATTGCGTCAATAATTTGACGAAGCAAGTGATCTTTCAATGTGAACTCCAAAGACTCATCATTTTGGGATTTCCCTTATCCCTTTCAAAAGGGGCTTTTGCATTATTGTTATCTAAAGATTGCTTCGCGCATTGCAAGTGCTACAGCTGCAGTCCTATCTTTGACGCCGAGTTTGCGATAGACCGCGCTCAGGTGGGTCTTGACTGTCTCTTCTCCAACGAAGAGCTTCGCTGCGATTGCCTTGTTTGAGTTTCCCTTGGTCACAAGGTCAAGGACCTCTGACTCCCTTTGCGTTAACCCTAGGTGTGCTCCTGGCCAGAATTCACCCGAGTGAAGACGTGCCGCAGATAGTGCAACCCTGCCCGCTAGCTGAGGATCGACGACGATATCACCGTTTTGTACCCGTAGGAGTTGCTCTAGCAGTTCAGCAGCGGTGATCTGTTTGAGAAGAAACCCTTTTGCTCCAGATCGTAGGGCTTGAAATAGATACTGCTCGTCATCGTAGACAGTTAGCATGACGACCGAAACATCAGGAAATGACTTGGAGATTTCCCTGCAGAGATCGATGCCGCTGTCGTTTTTGAGACGTACGTCGGTGATTACGATGTCTAATTGGTTTGTAGTGACAAAGGCGATAGCGCTTTGTGCATCCTTAACCTTGCCCACAATTTTGATCTGATTCTCGAATCGCTTCATCATTGAACTGATTCCATCCAGAATGATGTCTTGATCGTCGACTAAAAGGACCGAGATCATCTCTGTCATTGCATCTTTAGTGTCGTTATCTTGTTCCACGTCTGTTGGTCCCATGCGAAAATAGCTAGAAAGCTACAGTTAGAAAAAATTTAAGGGCGAGATAGCCGTTACTTGCGACTTTTTCAATAATGAACACCTTATTTGATGGTACTCCTCAATGTGACATTGGTCGATCTCAGTTTGGTAAATCCCTCTTATGTGGGAAGAGTATAGGTGTTTAGGTCGCCTAGATTCTTTTCTAAATTGTAATGATCAATTCGGATTATTCACTATGCAGCGGACCGCTTTAGGCTGTGAGTTGATTAACTGTTTTTAGGAAAGATCTAAAGGTACGCAGTTTTTCCAAATAGGGGGTTGACGATGGGTGTAAAGCAGAATATTTTGGTAATCCCTTCGGTGCTACCTGCTGACTTTTCACAACTAGGTAATGCGGTTGTGGAGTTGGAAAAAGCGGGTGTGGATCGAATTCAATGGGACGTTATGGATGGTGTCTTTGTACCAAATCTTACATTTGGTCCAGATACCATAGCGTCGGCGCGAAAAGTTACGACTCTTGGTTTTGAGGCTCATCTTATGATTGTTGATCCAGATCAATATATCGAAAAATATGTAGCGGCAGGCTGTGAGCTGCTTATCATTCATGCTGAGTCAACTCGACATCTTCATCGGACTCTGGGTCGCGTGAGACAAGCTGGGGCTAAGGTCGGCGTGGCACTGAACCCGGCAACCCCTATCTGTGCCATAGAGAATGTCGTGGATTTGTTAGATCTAATCCTGATTATGACGGTTAATCCTGGCTTTGGTGGCCAGGCCTACATTTCGACGATGGAGTCAAAGATTAGCTCAGCCTATGAATTGGCAAACTCGTTTAGTCATGAAATTGAAATTGAGGTTGATGGGGGAATCTCCTCCTCTACCGTTGAGGGTGCTGTGAGTGCGGGCGCAAGAACATTGGTTGCTGGCTCTTCTCTCTTTAAACATCCCGACGGCCTTGAGGCCGCAGTGACTGAAATTCGCAATTTAGCAGGTCAAGCCAAACGAAAAGCCTAAAGACCCTCTTGCGACATAAAGCCGTTAACTAAGAGGTATGAACGTTAAACGATCGGAAAGATTTTATGACAAACGACAATGATCAACTTTGCGTAACCGCGCTAAGGATGCTTTCGATAGATCAGGTGGAGCACGCTAATTCGGGCCATCCGGGCCTTCCTCTGGGACTTGCACCTGCCGCATATACTTTGTTTTCTCGGGTGCTAAAGCATGCACCATCTGATCCAACCTGGGCCGATCGCGATCGATTCGTACTCTCGGCTGGCCATGGATCGGCACTCGTCTACTCGCTCTTGCACCTTTTTGGCTATGGACTTGAGGTCCAAGACCTCCAGGGCTTTCGTCAATTGGGTTCAAAGACACCAGGACACCCCGAATACCATCACACAACTGGCGTTGAAATGACGACCGGTCCGCTGGGTCAAGGGATCTCTAGCGCCGTTGGTATGGCCCTTGCCGAAGCTATGATGGCGAGCCGAGTTGATGCCGCAGGAGCTAAAGGAGTAATAGACCATCACACTTACGTCTTTGCTTCAGACGGCGACCTCATGGAGGGCATCTCTCACGAAGCAGGCTCTTTGGCTGGTCATCTAGGTTTGAATAAGCTGATTGTATTGTTTGACTCCAACAATATAACGATTACAGGCGATGCCACACTGTCCTGCACAGATAATATTCGAGGTCGTTTCGAAAGCTATGGTTGGAATACCATTTTGGTAGAAGATCATGAGGATCTCGATCTTATCGAATCAGCGTTCAATAAGGCTCGCGAAAACACGGGCGGACCGACACTGATTGAACTGCGGACGGTAATTGGATATGGCGCTCCTACCAAGGCGGGTAAGAGCTCGGTACATGGATCGGCCTTAGGCGCTAAGGAGATCGCGGGCACTAAAGAGTTTTACAAGTGGACCTATCCTCCCTTTGAAGTGCCGCAAGCGATCTATGACCACGCCCGCTCTAGCGTGCAAAAGGGCGAAAAGCTTGCGGCTGCATGGAGAGAACGTTATAAAGAGCTATCTAATGAGGTGCGTCAAATAATCTCTCCAGTAGTGCCTTCTCCAGGTGAGATCGCTGGGTCAATCAAACCATTTAGTCCAGATAAGGCATTGGCTACGAGAATATCCTCCAAAGAGGTCTTGATCCAGTTGAGCGAAGCTCTACCTTTCCTTATTGGCGGCTCTGCTGACTTGGCCGAGTCGACTGGTACAAACCTTGGTCTGGACTTTGTCTCATCGTCTAATTATCTAGGCAGAGAGATTAACTTTGGAATTCGTGAGCATGGGATGGCTGCACTCCTAAACGGGATTGCACTTCATGGTGGCTTTGTGGCTTATGGATCAACTTTTCTGGTCTTTTCCGACTATTGTCGTCCGTCTGTGCGCCTAGCAGCCATTATGGGCTTGGGCGTCAATTTCGTATTCACCCATGATTCCATTGCAGTCGGAGAAGACGGCCCAACACATGAGCCGGTTGAACATCTAGCAGCTCTAAGGGCTATCCCAAACCTTCGTGTAATGCGTCCAGCGGATGCAAATGAGACAGCTGCAGCCTGGGCAACCTCCATTGGGGACCCTTCGATGCCATCTGTATTAGTGCTTTCTCGACAAGGTCTTCCAACCGTTACTACACATGGTGATCCAGCTTGGGTCAAGGACTCTGGAATGCAGATAATCTCCGACCCTCAAGATGCCAGAGGGGTAATCATCTCGAGCGGATCTGAAGTGGTAATTGCCCTAGAGGCCGCAGAGATCTTGAAGCAAAATGACGGTATCTCGGTGCGCGTGGTCTCGGTAATGTGGCGCGAGCGATTCTTGGACGTCTATCGAGGGAGAATCGAGGCTCTAACTTCGGGACTTCCCACGCTTGTCGTAGAGGCAGGCATTCCTCTTGGCTGGGAGCCAGTTGTGGCTAGCGAAGCAGACATAATCGCTATGCATTCATACGGCGCCTCCGGTAAAGGCTCAGAAGTCCAAGCCCACTTTGGTTTTTCGGGCGAAAAGGTTGCGCAATCGTTCCGTGAAACTTTGTCAAGAATTGAGTCGACCAAAAAAGATAGCCACGACCTAGAGTACCTAAATGCAAATCTAGTCCTAGAGCGCAATATTGTTCTAGCCTGCGTCGACGCCGCCAAGGCTAGTTTCTCAAAAGTTGGCAGGGGCGATCGCAACTCTGCTGATTCATTGGCAGTGGGGGCTATGCGAAGAGCTCTTAACAAGGCTCCAATTGCACTTGAAGTCGTAATTGGTGAAGGAGAAAAGGACGAGGCTCCAATGCTCTATCGCGGAGAGCGCTTAGGAAGTGGAGCTGGACCTACCTTTGACATTGCGGTAGACCCGCTTGAGGGTACAAATTACGTGGCAAAAGGCCAGCCAGGTGCGGTCTCTGTAATTGCTGCAGCTCCGAGGGGCACCTTCAAGTATCTACCTGGATATTACATGGACAAGATGGTCGTTGGCTCTCGAGCCAAGGGTGCTCTTACTCTTTCGAATTCGATTGAATCTAACGTTGAAGCTCTGGCAAAGGTCTTGGATAAGTCGATCGGTGAGATTGAGATAGTTGTACTTGACAAGCCTCGCCATAAGGAGCTTATCTCGCGTATTCGTAAAATTGGAGCCAGGGTTCGTGAAATCCCAGATGGCGATGTGATGGGAGCGTTCGAGGTTCTTGTCGGTCATATCGATGCACTCTTTGGGATTGGTGGAGCACCAGAGGGCATCATTATGGCAGCTATGACCAAGGCCCTAGGCGGTGAATTCCAAGGTCAATTGACCCCCCAGAGTGACGCTGAGCGAGCTCAGATAATTTCTTTTGACGCTTCAATTATCGACAATGTCTTTGATCAAGATGCCTTGATTTTAGCAGAGCCAGTTGTGGCCATAACCTCTGTAACTGGAGCTGGCGTATTGGAACCCGTCACCTATCGAGACGGATCCCTCTACATATCTAGCGCTTTGATTCGAAATGGGAGCTATTCCGTCGTATCGCAATTTGCCTAGGTTGTAAATTCCCAGATTTGAAGTTAGGACTCTATATTTCAGGGCCCTAGGAAGATTTTAGAATCTTTTTTAGGGCCCTTTAGATTTTTGTATCCAAAATGAACTAGTACAATAACGAAAGGGCACCAATGCCGCATCGACTTGCGATGATTGAACGGGCTAACCGAAATCGTTTACGCCGACACGTACCCATGTTGGCAATCGCTGGAGATTCGGCGGTCGGCAAGACAACCCTGACTCGGGGCCTTGTCGAGGCGCTCGGCCCGGCTAACATATCTTCATTTTGTACCGATGACTATCATCGTTACGACCGAAATGAACGGAAGAATCTTCCCTTTACTCCGCTGCACCCTAATTGCAACTATTTGGAGATCATGGAGCAGCATCTGCAACTGCTCGCAACGGGTCAACCAATCCTAAAGCCACTCTATAGCCACCATCACGGGACTCTGGATCGTCCAGTTTTGTTTGAACCTAAGGACTTTGTCGTTGTAGAGGGCCTATTTCCCCTTTGGTCTAAGTTGTCGAGGGCTTGCTTTGATGTAACGGTCTTCTTGGACCCCCCAGAGAGCGTTCGACGTGAGTGGAAGGTACAACGCGACGTATCTCAACGTGGTTATACAAAAGAGCAGGTTCTAGCAGATCTTGATAAGCGTGAGCCGGAGTCTGGCGCATATATCCGCCCGCAACGAGCCAATGCAGATATCGTCATGAGCTTCGCCAAGGCTTCACCTGGCGAAGGCGAGGAGATTCCGTTGTCGGTGTCAATCCTTCTTAGGCCAACGATTGACCACCCAGCTATCTCTGACCTACTCTCATCCGATACGAGAGAGGCTATACATCTAAAGCTGATGCGCGACGATGACAATAAGCCAGTTGACGTGCTTCACATACATGGTCATGCATCCAAAGAAGTAGCGAGCGAAATAAAAGAGGCGATCTGGTCGAGGCTAGGGATCGACCAGCCTCTTCCAAGTTCGCTGGGACGAATTACAGATGAGAAGCGTAGCGAACCATTAGCGATCGCACAGCTGTACCTGCTTTATCACCTTTTGCAGGCCGCCAAAGGCTGATTGGCGTCACATGTCTTATCGGGATTTATCCCGGTTCAAATGGTTAGTCGAAGTCTTGGTAACGGTTATTTTAGAGTACTTCTAACTGTCATTTTAGAGATTGTGATGATCTTAATTTAAGCGTGGTTCTGACGGGATCATCGTTTCAGCCAAATAATTAGTCGGGTCTATCTTCGGTGAGGATGGAGAGACATCACTCTAACGGAATGATTTCTTATTGAGTAGTGGATTTGCGATCGAACCAATTAGCTCTAGATGTAAAGTGCCAGATTAAGGCGGTTTTCACCGGGAGATCTAAAAGTTGTTTCATAGGTGATTTTGCAAATCGATGGTTCGTCATGTCAATGGCTTTTCTTGCATCTCCTACCAGCTGAACGTACATAGTGGCTTTTATGTCGATTACCAAAGATTGATCGAAAGATATTCTTTTCAGGCTTTGAAGCCAAAAGTCCACTCCCCGACCAATACCAGATGGGCAATGTCATCCTGGTTTGGCGGCAGGAAGCCAACGCCATAAGCAAGAAGGCGACCATTTTGATTGTCTATTTCTTGTAATAGCCTTCAAAGGTCGTTTTGTCTTGTGAATTACCGTGGCCGCTGAAAACTAAATCTATATGGTTGGTTTTCAGCGGTATTGCCTATCTTTGAATGCCTGGTCCGTGAGCACATAGGTCCTGTTTGTAAAGAAAAGAAGGTGAGTTCACGGTGAAACCCTTCAGCGGATGTTGCCGCCTACGAGGGGATCAAAGTTTTTCGATCACCGCTAATAGAGAGGGTGCCGAATGACCGTGGTCTGCGATATCCGTGATCTTTTCAAGTCGCACGATCTTCTGATCCACAAAGGCCTCTGTGACTTCGGAGTCGTCCATCAGTAGATCTGGATCTGATGGCCCGACTATTCCGAGCGATTCGATATGGTGTCCAATTAGAAATAGGTGTCCGCCCAAACTTATTCTCTTAATGGCCTTTTTATACAGCTCTAATCGCAAGGTTCTTGAAGGGTGAATGTTAGCAATAACGATTAGGTCATAGCTGTCATCTTGATCTAGAAAGTCAAAGATGTCGCTACAGATCGTATCTACTTTCACTCCCGCTTCATTTGCCGCTCTGGCTAATCTTTCAAGGGCAACGCTGGAAAAATCTACCGCTGTCACCTCCCAGTTGGTTTTAGCTAAGTACATTGCATTGCGGCCTTCGCCGCATCCTAGGTCTAACGCCTTGCCAGGGGAAAAGTTTGATATAACATCAGCGAGCTTGGGATCTGGTTCTGGAATCCAAAGTCGATCGATCCCTGCATAGCGCTCGTTCCACATTTGTGCATTACTCACGATTAACCTGCTTTCCAAGTTGTAGAGGTCATATGCTATTTACGCCTTTAACTGTAGTATATACTACAGATTGACCTATAGGTGCGGTGATGCCAAAAGAACGGTATATCGAGATTTTTTTCGTCACCTTCAAATCACCAAAACGCGCCATCTCTGATAATTGTGCCTGCGCCTGTTACTCATGGGTTTATCTTCTTTTACGTCTCCCATAGGATGCGGAGATGTAAAAGAAGATGTCGATAGCAGCTATTTTGGTAATGAGTGGCTCCGTGGGGAGTTTCTAGGCGACAAAGTATTTAGCTCGGGGGTGGTGGCAGATTATCGCAGTAGTTGTCTGTTCGGGGTGAAGTTGAAAGCCCTCTGAGACTTCAATGCCGATCCGTGTCGCGCCTAAGAGCGATACGAGCTTTTCATTGTCTTCTAGCTTGGGACAAGCTGGATAGCCAAAGGAGTATCGACCACCTCGGTAACGTTGGCGAAATAGCCCGAGGACTGAATTGTCGTCCTCATCTCCAAAGCCCATTTCGACCCTGATGCGTAGGTGCCAAAGTTCCGCAAGTGCCTCTGCCATCTCAACGCCAAGACCATGAAGGCGAAGATATGCATTGAAGTCACCGCCTTCAAAGAGTTTTGCTGTACGGGCCGAGACCTCAGATCCCATGGTTACCGCGTGCATTGCGATGTAGTCGACCTCGGGCGAATCATAAGGTCTAAAAAAGTCAGCTATGCAAAGGTGGGGTTCAACCTTTTGACGGGGGAAATCAAAGGTTTCAATCACCTTAGATCGGCTTTCGTCTTCATATATCAGGAGTTGGTTTCCCGCTGAAGCAGCCACAAAGTAGCCATAGGCCACTTTGGGGATTAGGCAGTTGCTCGCTTTGGCCTCTTCGAGCTCCAATCGAAAGATTGATCGAATTCTCTCTTTGAATTCTCCGTCGCTTTCACCATTTTCGGGCCTAAATCCCCATTGATTGCGAAAGAGTGCAGTTTCATTTATAAAACCTGCGATTTCGTCGATTGAAATTCCAGAGACTATTCGGGTTCCAAGAAATGGAGGCTTGTAGATCTTGTTGTCTATCGCAACTTCAGAGGACCGTATGGCTGCAACTTCTGGGAGAGATGACATCGTCTCTGAGCGCTTTGGCCCCAGTTTTCGCTCGGAGAGTTTGCGTCCAAAATCGTCATCTTGTATTGAACCCTCTCTTATTTCTGCCAACTTGTTCATGACGTCCAATCCCTCGAATGCATCTTTGCCGTAAAAGAGACGACCTTGGTAGATTTTTCTGAGGTCTTGTTCGACGTAAGTCCTTGTCAGTGCGGCTCCACCGAGTATGACGGGAATCGATGAGAGCTCTCTGGAATTCAATTCCTCTAGGTTTTCTCGCATGATAAGCGTAGATTTGACCAAAAGACCACTCATGCCAATTGCATCTGCTTTTATCTCAATTGCCTTGGCGATCATCTCAGAGATTGAAACTTTGATGCCGAGGTTGTGTACTTCATAGCCGTTATTGGAGAAGATGATATCTACTAGGTTTTTGCCAATGTCGTGGACGTCACCCTTGACTGTGGCCAAGACGATCCTTCCCTTTTTATTGGCTTGTCCTTTTTCAAGATATGGCTCCAGATACGAGATAGCACGTTTCATCGCTTCGGCCGAGGAGAGGACGAATGGAAGCTGCATTTGGCCCGCTCCAAAGAGTTCACCCACTACCTTCATGCCAGATAGGAGATATTCATTGATAATTTCCAGTGCTGGAATTCCACTCTCTAGCGCGTCATGGAGATCGGCGACGATATTATTTTTGTCCCCATCGATGATTCTTCTTTGGAGACGTTCGGAGATGGGAAGAGACGCTAAATCCTCCTTCACCGCCGCCTTTTCATTGACACCTTCGAAGAGGTCGATAAGGGCCGAGAGGGGATCGTAGTCGGCGGTGCGACGATCGTAGATGAGGTCGAGGCAAACCTGCTTTTGTTCTGGTGGAATCTTTGAAAGGGGAACGATCTTTGATGGATGCACGATTGCGGCATCCAATCCTGCAGCAGTGCACTCTGCAAGAAAGACCGAGTTGAGGACCGTTCTTGCGGCCGGCTTCAATCCGAAGGAGATGTTTGAGAGGCCAACTATGGTAAAGACCCCCGGTAGTGACTCCTTGATCTTTCGGATGCCCTCTATTGTCTCGATTCCATCTTTACGAGATTCTTCCATGCCAGTTGAGATTGGAAGCACCAATGGGTCAAAAAAGATATCTGCCGCGCTAAGTCCATATCGATTAGTCGCTATCTCATAGATGGCTTTAGCTGCCGCTACCTTCCATTCTTTAGTTCGTGCCTGGCCTTCTTCGTCGATACAGGTTGCAACTACAGCTGCTCCATATTTTTTGGCAAGGCGACAAAATAGATCAAATCGAGTTCCGGGAGCATCTCCGTCTTCCAAGTTCACCGAGTTTAAAAGCGCTCGCCCGCCAAGGTGCTTGAGACCAGTCTCGATCACAAGGGGCTCAGTTGAATCTAAAACGATCGGTAGTGTTGAAGCCGTCGCCAATCGACTGGCGAGTTCCTCCATGTCTGCAACGCCATCTGCGCCTGTGTAATCGACGCAGAGGTCAATTGCATCAGCACCCTCTTTTACTTGATCTTTGGCGATCTCGATGCAGGTATCCCAATCACCCTGGAGCATGGCCTCGCGAAAACGTTTGGATCCGTTGGCGTTGGTTCGCTCTCCCACTGAAAAATATGACAGTTCTTGTGTGATTGGTGCGGAACTATAGAGAGAGGCGAGTGCTGGTGGTGCATCTAGGGTCACAAATTTCGGCACCTGGTCGGTGATTATCTCTCTTACTGCTGCGATATGTTCGGGTGTTGTCCCGCAACATCCACCTACGATTCGAACTCCGAGTTCGTTGATGAAGCGGTGGTGATGTCTAGCGAGTCCTTCTGGCGTTAGGTCGTAGTGCATCTTTCCGTCCACTACCGAAGGAAGACCTGCGTTGGGTTGCGCGGAGATCGGGAGTGTGGTGTTTTGATGGAGATATCGAAGGTGCTCACCCATCTCTTCGGGTCCAGTGGCGCAATTCATTCCAATTACGTCGATCCCCATCGAGCGAAGTGCGATTAGCGCGGCAGATATCTCTGTTCCTGGCAGCATCCTCCCGGTCAGTTCGACTGTCACCTGGAGTTGAATCGGAACTTTCTTGTCGAGCTTTTCCATGGCGAGCCGAGCCCCAGTTATTGCAGCTTTAGCCCCTAGAAGGTCATAGACGGTCTCTATTATAAAAAGATCGACACCGCCAACTAAAAGCCCTTCTGCTTGTAGTTGATATCCATCCCTAAGAGTATCGAAGGTCGATTGCCCGAGCGAGGGAAGTTTGGTGCCGGGACCCATAGATCCTGCCACGAAGCGACGATGGGATTTACTGGAGTAGGAGTCTGCGACCTCTCGAGCCAACAATGCACCTATGCGATTTAATTCAAAGGCTCGATCCTGCACTCCATATTCGCTAAGAACGATTGGAAATGACCCAAAGGTATTGGTCTCAATTACGTCGCTTCCAACTTCTAAGAAGCTAGCGTGGAGCTCTCTTACCACGTCAGGACGGGTTAAGACAAGATTTTCATTCAGTCCTTCCAAGTTCGCTCCGCCAAAGTCGTCGGCGTTTAGGTTCCTCAATTGAAGGTTGGTACCAGTTGCGCCATCGAAAAGTAATACTCTGGTTTTAATTGCCTCTAGATAATCGCTCATATTATTAACCTAGCCAAGATATTTGGATTACATAGTTATTTGGTAATCGTAGGAGACAACGTAAAATCGTGAAAATATATACCCGAAAAGGCGATGACGGAACTACAGGCCTACTCTATGGTGCAAGGGTCGCAAAGGATTCGATTCATATAGAGCTAAATGGCGCCGTGGATGAGGCACAAGCAGCACTCGGTCTTGCCAGATCTTTCTGTGGTAACAATAGCAAATTGAATGAGATTTTGATTGGTCTCGAACGAGATCTATGGGTGCTGATGGCTGAGGTAGCAACGCTTGAGGCATCGCGATCTAAATTGAAAGAGGGAAGTTCCAGGGTTTCAACCAAGATGGTGGAACGAATTGAGGAATTGATCGACGAAATCGCAGATTTGTTCGAGATGCCAAAAGAGTTTGTGGTTCCTGGCTCTAACCAACTTTCAGCGGCCTTGGATCTTGCTCGGACCGTGATTCGACGCTCTGAACGTCTTAGTTTGGGGTTTTGTTCAGAGATCCCTGATTCGGTCGTTGGGGTCTATCTCAATAGATTATCCGACCTTGCTTGGATCTTGGCTCGTTGGTGTGAAGCTGAACACCTATTGGCAAGGGGTTAGTAGGCGCCAATCTTTGAGGGCGAGAGGTGCGCGAATATCTTTTTGTAACTCTTGGTTAGCGGCCAAAGCTACAAAAGGTAGGTTTTGGCTCCGCCTGACCATGCCACATCAAGGCTCCCAGGGAATCAAAACCTCTCAAAATGGTTCTCACTAGCCAAGAGTTCGCAATTTTGGCTAATAAGATTCGCATAGCTTTAATTCGCATACGGTTGAGTCGTTATTGGCGAATTTATGAAAAGGAGTTGAAAACACTTGGGACAAGTTACCTATAGAGTTAGTTCGTTTAACGAAAATGGCGATTTGCCAAATTTCATCTTTGTCTCTCCGGACTCTATTAGCAGTCCACTAGAGGCTCTAGCAGGAGCCACTTTGGCCGACTACGGAGTTGATGCTCTGGGCTTTAGCGCTGGGGCAAATGAGGTTCTGATCCTGCCAAGGCTGAACAATGGGCCCATGGGGCTAATTGGTCTCGCCAACAAGGATTTAAAGGCTGATGAGATTCGTGAAGTTGGAGCTTTGATTGGGCGCGCTAGTTATGGCTTTAGCGAGGTTGTAGTTTCGACCATAGACTTTATTGCCCGGTATGGAGTTGATGCTTTAGGTTATTTGGTTGAGGGAATAGCCATGTCTAGCTATCGCTTTGACAAATATAAGAGCGATCCAAAGGAACTCAAAAAAGCATCGCTTCTAAGCAACGTAACCTTTTTGATTGGCGAAGATGTAGAGAGCTCAGATTGTGATAGAGCGATAGCTCAAGGTGAAGCAATCTCGGATGCAACCAAACTGGCGCGCACTCTAGTAAATGAGCCAGCCGGGTTTCTAACACCCACAGTGTTCGCGAAGGTGGCCGAAGAACTATTTGCCCGCGATCCTTCTATCTCGATTGAGGTTTGGGATGGTGAAAGAATTCAAAGCGAGCGACTGGGAGCGCTTTTGGGAGTAGCGGCCGGATCTTCTCAAGAACCTCGGGTGGTCAAGTTGACCTATGCCCCAGCAAATGCGACCCAAAGCATTGCATTGGTCGGCAAGGGCATAACCTTTGACTCTGGTGGTCTGAACATTAAAAGCTTCGATGGAATGAAGACGATGAAGACCGATATGGGCGGTGCGGCTGCGGTAATTTCGGCTATGTCGGTCCTTGGCCGACTAAATGTCACCAAGAAGGTGATCGGCTTTGCGATGTTGACGGAGAATATGCCAAGTGGTAGCGCAACTAAGCCAGGTGACGTTCTTACCACTAGAAGCGGTAAGACTATTGAAGTTCTCAACACCGACGCTGAGGGCCGATTAGTGCTATCTGACGGACTAACTTTGGCCTCGGAGGAGTCCCCAGACTATATCGTTGATTTGGCAACTTTGACTGGGGCGTGTGTAGTTGCCCTTGGGACCGAGATCGCTGGTGTTCTTGGAAATAGTGACGAGCTAATCTCACGCTTGATAGATGCGGGAGAAGTGTCCGGCGAGGCACTTTGGGAACTTCCTATTCCGCAACGTTACAAAAAGCACATCCGTTCGGAGATCGCTGACATGCGCAATATTGGCGAGGCTGGTCAAGCAGGAGCAACTGCTGGGGCAATGCTTCTAAGTGAGTTTGTAGAAGGTCAGAAATGGGCTCATCTTGACATTGCGGGTCCATCGCGATCGGACTCTGACCGAGGTTACATCTCCCGTGGCGGAACTGGATTCGGTGCCAGGCTCCTGTGTTATCTGCTGCTGGGATCACTGTAGTTGGTTATGACCTAGGTGATGTGACCTAGGTTGATCTTTGAACGACATCGAAAGATTGAGGCGACGACTAGTTTCTTGAGCGCTCGCATCGGCTTCAAATGCGCTAGTCAACTTTGGCACTTTCAGCTTTGATGATTTATTATCTGGCCTGAAAGTGCCAAATCGACTTTATCGATCAGTCGAGATTGACAGAACTAAGTATCTGCTTGGTCTGATCCAAAGCACGGAAAAATGCACACTTCATTGCTTATTATTTTCTAGATCGTCTCGTGGAAACAAAGCTTCTAGAGCCCGCTTTGCTACCGTAGGTTCGATCTTCCACCTGGCTAGATCCTCGATGGCCCTCTCCTCTGACTCATGAGACTCAAGAAGCGAGACGGCAATCGCTACGCTCTGATCCTTAGCCTCTTGTGTTACAGGCGTGCCGTATCCTAGAATTAGAGCTTCGTGGACTTCTTGAAGTCTGATCGGCAGTCTATTTAGTTGACGCTGACTCAACGGCGGCAGTGACCTCCTGAAGGCAAGCTGACCATTAGGAAGTAGCTTTGCCATGTCGAACTGGATGCATCGATTCACCGTTCGGGTGATACTACTGCTAAATCCCTTTGGTGATCCAAGTCCAATTTCGTAAGAAATTGTGTGTAGTGACATCTCTCGGAAGTCACCACTCAGGTCGAAAGCATACGCCATACGTCGCAGAAGAAAGATGCAGCTGGGCCCTAAAATTGGGAGCCAGAAATATTCGACGTAGTTTGTCCTAGGGTCAAAGCCAAGTGATTCCACTAATGGATCTACCCAGGTGCCTACCATGATTCTGCCGTCTTCTTCTTCAATTCCATTATTTGAAATCGCTGTAGATTCGATTTCCGATTGATTGTTGGTGTGGTCACTTGAGTCATTAGGGATGGGATTTCTATTAGAGCGGTCGACAGTCACAGGAGAACCTTTCGAATATAGGGATTGGAGGCAATAATTGCGATTGACCTATATTACATAAATAAAATCGAAATATCTTGAAATATCTTGAAATTTTGGAAATCTATTTTCCGGATATGACTCTGAAATCCAATTGAGTTACTTTTTTATCGGTGAATATCAATTTTGATTTACAGTATTTAGCCTGATTTACTTGTAAGGCATCGTTTTTTTCATCTTGTCTAATGTTTTGAACTAAAAAAATCAAATTATGCTGCGTGGTCATTTTTGAAGATGCGCGAGGGTCGGAAGCCTCCGATACTATTATTTTGGATGCTCAGTTTTTTACCTAATGGATGACGACTTAGTTAACGTTATGGCCAATCCTAAGGATTCGGATTTACTTGAATATTTTTTGATTAGGTTAAATAAATGTTATCTAGATCTACAACGATAGGTTCCCTATTTGATATGAAGATGCAGCTAGTTATATGGATAGATAGCCAGGTCAGGGTCTTGAATGTTTGTGGAATTTCGCAAATGGACCACTGTTTGCCTTTGGGCGTTTCCGACGTAACGGCAATCATAAGTCCAAATCACCAGGTTGAGATAATTGAAAATTCATATAAAATTATAAAGAGCCTCGTTAACGCTTGAAATCATTCATCCAGATAAGGTCATCTTGATGAAGCCGCACTTGGACCTTTGATGAAGCCGATGGATCATTGTTGGCTGGATGCCCAAGGGCAATGACTCCAATAGGTTCATAGATTGACGGTATGTTGAACGCTTCAAGAAGTAGCGAACGATCCACGGGGAGGCCGAAGAAGAGATATGCGAGACCTGCATCTACGATGGCTAGCTGGACCAACATTGCCGCGAATGCTGTATCGATAGTCCAATATGGTGATGGAAAATCGCTCTCTATCTTTTTTTGCGCATATCGTTTGTCGTCCCTTTGATAGCGATCGATGTAGGCGGACTGATTCGAGAAGGGAATTATCAATACGGGAGCATTGTCAAGCCCTGCGTGGCTTTTGGATTTTTCGCGCCACTGGGGTGTAGCGACGATGGACCAGAATTTTTCCCGTGCCTCTGGGTTGGTTAGGACTAGGAACCGACTTGCTTGGGTGAATCCGGCTGATGGCGCCCGTGTCGCCGCGTGTAATATTGCCTCTAGGACTTCTTTTTCAACAGGGTCTTCCAGGAAGTGGCGATGCGTGCGTCTTTTCTTCAAAACTTCGGAAAATTCCACTGGTCTCCTTATGATAAATCGGACAAATCTCCAGGCTATTGGTCCTTATGATCTGTCACCAAGACGTCCTTTGTCAACGCTTCAAAATCCTTTGTCACCGTTTTAGAGTAGCCTTCGTTTGGGAATGTCGACTTAAATAGTAGAGTTTTATCTCGTAAGGTATTTTAGGAAGCTCAGCCAAGGAGACGACAGTGGCCGGATTTAGAGATTTGCTTGGAAGTATAAAGGGTCAGATTAGGGAGGTTTCTACCCAAGAGGCCCAGGAACTGTTTGAGTTAGGGTGGCTTGGGGTTGATGTGCGCGAAGCGGATGAAGTCGAACAGGGTGCAATCGCGGATTCTTTGTTTATTCCACGTGGAAATCTAGAGTTGCAAATCGAAGGTCGAGTCTCTGACAAGTCTCAGCCTATGGTTGTCTATTGTGCGGGCGGTGTTCGATCTGCGCTAGCTGTCCATTCGTTGACTTTGATCGGCTATGAAAATGTCGTATCGATGGCGGGTGGATTTAATCGCTGGAAGGATGAGGGACGCAATTGGCAAGTTCCAAAGGTTCTAAATGAGCAACAGCGGAATCGTTATCAGCGACATCTTCTACTTCCAGAGGTCGGAACTAAAGGGCAAATGAAGTTGCTTGAATCAAAGGTGCTTCTGCTGGGCGCCGGTGGACTCGGTTCGCCAGCCGCCCTGTATCTAGCTGCGGCAGGCGTTGGTACTTTGGGGATTTTAGATATGGATGTCGTCGATGCTTCTAACCTACAAAGGCAAATTCTCCACAATATGGATCGAATTGGAGAGAGGAAGGTCGATTCGGCCAAGAAGACCCTTTCTTCCTTGAACCCCGATGTGACGGTGGTTACCTATGATCTACGTTTGAATTCTGAAAATATCCTTTCTGTTATTGATGGTTATGACGTCATCGTGGATGGCACCGATAACTTCCCAACTCGATATTTGGTAAATGACGCGTCGTTGATCAAAAAGATCCCAGTCGTGCATGGTTCGATTTTTAGATTTGAGGGTCAAGCGACAGTCTTTCAACCCTACGTAGGCCCTTGTTATCGATGCTTCGTTCCGGAACCACCTCCGCCAGAGTTGGCGCCAAGTTGTGCAGAAGCAGGCGTGTTAGGCGTTTTGCCGGGGATTATCGGCTCGATTCAAGCCATGGAGACAATCAAGATCTTATTGAACATAGGAGAGACATTGGCAGGAAGAATATTGTCATATGATGCGCTTGAAGAGAGTTTTAGGAACTTCAGGATTCGACGAGACCCCAATTGCCCCGCTTGCTCCATAGATCCCACCGAGATCGTGATTTCGGAATACGACGAACTTTGCATGCCCCATCCATCGGCCACTACGGTTTTGAGTCTGCACTAGATTCACGGATATTACCTAATCGCAGTCCTGTTATTGCAGACTGCTTTTTTGGTCTAATTATGAATTTTTCACCAAAGCTATTTATGCCATTATCGGTTGATTCAGGCCAAAGGATACAGGCGGCCTTTGGCTAGAATCTGACAATTCACAGGGCCAGTAACTACGGCGCCAGTGGTAGAGCCTGTTTTGGCATAAAGCTGCCATTGGGCATTGGCGAAAACCAAGGTTTTGTCTTCAGCTGTGGTATCACTCTTGTGATGGCCTGGTTTTATTAGCTTTTTGACATTTATGTCTGAAGAAGTCCCTTGTATCTCTATGGGCAGATCGCTAAGACGGATCATCGCTCTTGGTTATACGATTCAAAAGACACTAATCCCTCAGACAATCTCTTTGGCGTCTGGCTGGTCATATGCCAACATACTAGGGACAATGCAATGAAGCAGGATTTGGTCCGAGAGGTTGCTCTTTAAATATTTGTCTTTTTTACACATCGGTGTTCGTTTGTATGTACAATTGTACATATGACTCCTCTTGACTTTGTCATTTCTCTGGGGTTGATCTCAGTTGCCGCTGGGATGCTCGGCTCGCTCGTGGGTCTTGGCGGCGGTGTGGTCATCGTTCCGGTGTTGACTTTACTATTTCACGTTGATATAAGACTTGCCATTGGTGCGAGTATTGTATCGGTTATTGCCACCTCAAGTGGTGCAGCAGCAGCCTATGTCCGGGAGAAGATGACGAACTTACGGGCCGGTATGTTTTTGGAGGTTGCGACGACTACTGGTGCAGTAACGGGTGCTTACCTCACGACGCTGTTGCCTACTCGGTTCTTGTTTCTGCTTTTCGGGGTGGTTCTTGCCTATTCAGCGGTCGCTACCTTCCAGCGTCGTCGTGCTGCGGCACCTCTTAGCGTCTCGAGCGATCGAATCGCTAACGTTCTAGAGCTTCATGGTGAGTACTTTGATGAAGCGGAACAAAAGGAGATTTCATATAAAGTTACCGGCACCAAACTTGGCTTGTTCATGATGTATGTAGCCGGCTTGGTGAGTGCTCTGCTGGGCATTGGATCGGGTGCTCTAAAAGTGCCGGCAATGGATTTGGCTATGCATCTTCCAATGAAAGTTTCGACAGCCACTAGTAATTTTATGATCGGTGTAACTGCTGCAGCTAGTGCGGGGGTTTATTTTGCTCGAGGTCAGATTGACCCCATCATCTCTGCCCCCGTTGCCATCGGAGTTCTAATTGGAGCTACGGTCGGTTCGAAGGTTTTGGGAAAGCTAAAGAGTCACGTAATTCGTTTGATCTTTGTAGTTGTGTTGATCGTCATTTCGCTTGAGATGTTGCAGAAGGGGGTGTTTTAGTTGAGGCTTACCAGGCGTCCTCCTGAGACAGAAGAACAAGCCAAGGTAATGAACGAAAAGATTCGAATGACCGAAATCACCATTTCGCTCGTGCTTCGAATCGGAGTCGCTCTAAGTGTGGCAATCTTCATCGTTGGTTTGGTGGTGATGTTTGCTCATCACCCCGCATATGCAAAGCTGTCGGGTTCGCTCTCTTTTCACTCTTTGACATCGCCGTCATCACAATTTCCGCATTCATTTAGCGGCTTGTGGAATTCGCTCGCCAAAGGACAGGGTAGGGGAATAATTGTACTCGGTACGATGGTGTTGATTATTACTCCAGTTTTACGAGTCGCGGTCGCCATAGTCTCTTTTTCAATCGAGAAGGACCCAGCTATGACTATCGTTACCATCTACGTCTTTGCTGTGCTCATTCTTTCGTTTTTTTTGGCAGGAGCTTGAGCTTGAGCGCGATAGATCGCTCAAGCCCACTTCCGCTTTGGGCGCAAATCTGTGAGGATTTGCGAGATCGAGCTGGCACGGGTGAATTTGATGGACGCTTTCCTACCGAAGAAGAGCTAGCTCGTCTCTATGGAGTAAGTCGCCAGACCGTACGTGAGGCGATCCGACGACTCGAGTCCGAGGGCTTGGTGGTTCGTCAAAGGGGACGAGGGACCAGATTGGTTTCTCGCACGGTTTTGGAGCAGCCACTCCACTCTCTCTATAGCATGGCCACGACGGTGAGCTCGCAAGGTTTTGCAGAGCGTAGCGAAGTCGTGGCCCGCAAGCGTGAAACTCCACCTTTTGAGGCGGGAGAATTTCTAGGAAGTTCAGTTGTGGATGCCATTTATATCGAGAGAATTCGCTTTGCTGGTGACGATCCAATTGGGTGGGATCGGTCCTGGTTGCCCTGGGATCGAGCGGCAAATCTTCTAGAGGCCGATCTCTCCAAAGGGGGCCTCTACGAGGCACTTGATCGCTTTTGTGGTATCAAGATAACCGGTGGTTGGGAGAAGATTCAACCAATCGTTCCATCGAGTTATGAGAGAATGCGCCTTGGCATATCAAAAGATGTGGGGGCCTTTTCGATCAACCGACTTGCCATATCTGGAAACGAGGCTATCGAATGGCGGAGAAGTCTAATTCGTGGAGATCGCTATGCCCTCGTTGCAAATTGGCCCGGTGGAGAGTCGCCAACTCTTTAGGTAGCGTTGTGGAATAATCAGGTATAATAGATTCACTACCTAAGTGTCAAGAGCGAGAAGGAGGTGCACCAATGAAACTCGAACCTCCTAGTACCTGGCGTTCTCCAGCTTCTGCTCAGGTATTGATACACATCGGCTAACTACACAGTTGTTGCCTACGTCCACCGGTGGTCTCGTCGGATTCTGCATTGATCGACCAACCTGGACGCCAAGATCCATATCGGTTACTGAGCTTGGAGAACGCCTGCCAACAGTTTGCTCGTGCACGCCCAAGACTGCACTCGTTCCCAGCCCCAGAAGCGTCATTTGGCGCGTGCATTCTCAGATTCCAGGATACCACCATGACCGAGATCATTTTTTTCGTTGCTGCTGAAGCGTTGAACACGCTTCACGGAGATAGCTATAGGAACCAGTTCCAAGCTCACCTGTTCGACTGCTCGCCTCGACACGTGTTGGAGGGTTGCCGTCGATGATAAAGATCGCCACTACCGAAGCTCTCGAGGGCACCGCCGTTCTCGATGACGCTCACCTCGGCGACATCCAGGGTGCGCTCGGCACGATCGCCCTTGGCGACGTTGCCCCTCGCCGTAACCTGTCGGCGAAGCTCAAGACACTCCTTGCTATCGTTGGACCAGGACTCATAGTTATGGTTGGCGACAACGATGCCGGTGCGTTTGGCACCTACACGCAGGCTGGACAGAACTACGGAACGCACCTCCTCTGGACCCTCCTCCTCCTCGTTCCCGTCTTGTACGTGAGCCAGGAGATGGTGCTGAGACTTGGTGCCGTGTCCGGCGTCGGACACGCTCGCCTCATACTGGAAAGGTTCGGGAAGTTTTGGGGAGCGTTCAGTGTCATCGACCTGTTCATCCTCAACGCCCTCACGATCGTAACGGAGTTCATCGGGGTCACGCTTGCGACGGGATACCTCGGGCTACCCAAGGTCCCGTCCGTGATCCTGGCAGGCGCCGTCGTTGTTGGAGCAGCGAGCACGGGGAGCTTCCGTCGCTTCGAGCGGGTGTGCCTCATTCTCGTTGCTGGGTCGCTTGTCCTCATTCCGATCTACTTGATGGTCCACCCACCTGTCGGGCAGATGGTGCACAACTTCGTCATCCCTGGTTTTCCGCACGGAGCCCAGGTCTCGACGGTCATGCTCCTCATCATCGGGATCGTTGGAACGACGGTCGCCCCATGGCAGCTCTTCTTCCAGCAGTCGTACGTCATCGATAAGAGGATTACTCCTCGGTTCATCAACTACGAGCGGGCCGATCTCTGGATTGGGATTGGGCTAGTCGTCATTGGTGCGGCTGCCATGTTTGGGTTTTCCTCTGCCGTGTTTGCAGGGCACCCGGAGTTCGGCAACTTCACGAACGCAGCAGGTGTCTCTGCGGGGCTTGCGAAGTATGTCTCTCCGCTTGCTGGGGACCTCTTTGCCATCGCCCTCCTGGATGCGAGCATCATTGGAGCCGCTGCTGTCGGCCTTGCGACGGCGTACGCAAGCTCGGACGTGCTTGGTTTCAATCACTCCCTTCACCGTCCCGTGAGTAAGGCGAAGGGCTTCTACCTCTCCTACGCTGGATTGATAGCGCTCTCAGCAGCGCTCGTCATCATTCCGGGTGTGCCGCTCGGCTTGTTGACCGAAGGTGTCCAGACGCTCGCAGGCGTGCTCCTACCAAGTGCTGTCGTCTTCCTCATGCTGCTTTGCAATGACAAAGAAGTGCTGGGCCCGTGGGTCAACGGCAGGAAGCTCAACATCCTCACGTCGGCGATCATTTGGGTGCTTGTCCTGCTGTCTATCATCCTCACGGCAAGTGTGCTCTTTCCGAGCATCACGACGATGCAGATCGTGGCCGTGATGGGTGGCGGAGTGGCAGTCGGCCTCGTTCTTGGCCTTTACGTGCTCGTGCAATCCCGTCGGACGACGATCGCTCTAGCTGTTGCCAGCGTCGAGCCAATGGATCGTCGGACCTGGAGGATGCCAGCACTCGCAACGCTGAAGACACCGGTCATGTCCACCCAGCGCAAGATTGGGCTCTTGACGCTCCGTGGTTACCTCATCATTGCTTTTGCCCTCGTCGTCGTGAAGATCGTCGAGGTCGCAGTTCGCTGAGATGTCGACTGTTGTCGGCCCAGCACCACGGGGTGATTCCGTGATGCTGGGCCGGTGGCGGAAGGTCCCTTTCGTGGTTCTTGTGGTTTTTTCTCTCCCCGACTCACTCGTGAGTCGCTTCTCTGTGCGCGGCCGTTGGCGAATATTCAACTCTTTGAAGTCACGTGGAACATCCTCGAACGCTATAGAAGAGCCAGAGTTTCTCCAGCTTCAGAGGGCTGCCCTTTAGCACTACCCTCAGTTTAGGGTTGGCCATAATCCTTATGGAGAGACGAAGATGACTTTCAAATCCAGGAATGGGAGGTTGACGCACAAGTAACTCTCAAAAAAACGAGGCATCTAATACCGAATTTTAGGTACATTAATGGTGGTCGCAAGGTTCAATATTGAGTGGTTGCCAGTTGTGGAATAGTCACATTGTGATCCAAATCGATCTATTGGTCTTTGGGCATCTTATTTAGAGTTGAGCTAAATGTGATGTTGACTTAATTTAATCCATTACCTTTTTAGGAAATGTAAAATTGTTCTTGGTTTTAATGCGGATTTGATGTCAACTCGACTCCAGTGCGCTCATTAGAGTATCATCTATGCCATGACTTTTGGTGATCATCGAACCGATTCTGGTATTGAAATTGACGCACTTTATGATGGCTCTAATTTGGATGGATTTGATTCAGCCTCAAAATTAGGTGCTCCCGGGCAGTATCCCTATACTCGTGGGGTCTATCCAAATATGTATAGAGGCAAACTGTGGACCATGCGCCAGTATGCAGGTTTTGGAAGCGCTAAGGCAACCAACGAGCGCTTTAAGTTTCTGCTCAAGGCAGGACAAACAGGCTTGTCGTGTGCTTTTGACCTTCCGACTCAGATGGGCTATGACTCGGATCATCCTCGCGCCTTTGGGGAGGTGGGCAAGGTCGGTGTAGCTATAGATTCCATTGAAGATATGCGAGATCTACTTGATGGTCTTCCCCTCGATAGGGTGACAACCTCGATGACTATCAACTCCACCGCTTCAATCCTTTTGCTCCTATATCAGTTGGTTGCTGAAGAGGCTGGAGTAGAGTCATCCAAGCTAGGCGGCACGATCCAAAACGATATCCTCAAAGAGTATGTGGCGAGAGGCACTTACATCTTCCCGCCGAGGCCTTCGATGAGGATAATCACTGATATCTTTGCCTACTGTAATGAACACATGCCTGCTTGGAATACTATTTCAATCTCGGGATATCACATTCGTGAAGCTGGATCAACTGCGGTTCAAGAGATTGCATTTACAATTGCCAACGCGATTGCATATGTAGAGGCGGCAATAACGGCTGGCTTAGAGGTTGACGAATTCGCCCCGAGGCTCTCGTTTTTCTGGAATGCGCATAACAATCTCTTTGAAGAGGTGGCCAAGTTTCGCGCATCACGGCGGATTTGGGCAGACATTATGCGGAATCAATTTGAAGCAAAGGATCCAAAGAGCCAATTGCTTAGGTTTCACACTCAAACCGGCGGTTCCACTCTGACTGCGCAGCAGCCTCAGGTGAATCTGGTGAGAGTAGCCATCCAAGCCCTTTCTGCAGTTTTAGGGGGAACTCAATCTTTGCACACCAATGGGTTTGACGAGGCCCTGGGTCTTCCAACTCAGCAGGCTGCTAAGTTGGCTCTGCGCACCCAGCAGGTGATTGGATATGAATCAGGCGTAACCGACACAGTTGATCCTCTTGCCGGTTCTTACTTTGTTGAAAGTTTGACCAACGAAGTTGAGTCGATGGCACTTGAATATCTCGCCAAGATAGCGGAAATGGGTGGAGCGATAGCGGCTATCGAAAATGGATACATGCAGGATGAAATTGAGCAAGCGGCTTATGATTACGCGCGATCTATCGACTCTAAGGCAAAGATAATTGTAGGTGTAAACGAGTTTGTCGAAGAGGAAGAGGTAGCAACAGAGGTCTTTCCGATTGATCCAGCGCTCCAAGAGGAGCAATGTGAACGTGTGGCTAAGCTACGTGCCGATCGTGACAACTCGGCCGTGAAAGAGCGACTTTCAGAGGTCTATAGCGCAGCCAAAGGTGATGCAAATCTAATGTATCCAATGAAGGCTGCGCTGCGCGCAAATGCAACATTAGGCGAAGTTTCCGATACGCTAAGAAGTGTATTTGGGATATATATTCCAAGAGGGTAACCTAGAGGCGTGAAATTTGTAATTATTGGCGGAGGACCCGCAGGAGTTGAGGCCGCGACCCACGCAGCCCGTATGGGAGCCGAAGTCGTTTTGATTGAGCGCGATATCGTGGGTGGTGCTGCCAATCTATGGGATTGCATCCCCTCGAAGGCTATGATCTCCACTGGAGCCGTTCTGGCTCTTACAAAACGGGCCGAAAAGATGGGCCTAATGCCAATTACGGCACAGATCGATCTGGACTCGCTAAAGAGTCGGGTCTCATCGATAACGGGGCGTCTCGCCGCGTCCAAGATGGCACTTTTGAAGAGTCAAGGCGTGACTATCATCAACGGCGTAGGAAGAATGGTCTCTCCAACTCGAATCCAGGTAGAGGCTGAAGACGGCATTCGTGAGATAGAGTCCGATGCAGTACTTTTGTCAACAGGCTCTCGTCCACGTATTCCAGATTGGGCTGTAGTAGATGGTCAAAGGATTCTATCGACGAGGGATGCATATCCACCGCCTGTCATTCCTGAGCATTTGATCGTCGTTGGTTCTGGTGTTACGGGCGTGGAATTTGTTCATATGTTTAGATCCTTTGGCTCTAAGGTCTCTTTGATCGTCTCACGTCAGCAAGTATTGCCCGCTAAAGACCCTGAAGTGGCTGCAGCCCTTGAGGCAGACTTTTTAGAGTCGGGGGTAAAGCTATATAAGGGGGCAAGGGCTATTGGCCTCAAACAGGATGTGGATGGCGTCTCTATTGAATGTGACGATCAGAGGGTTATCAGTGGTTCACACGTGCTCTTTGCCATTGGCTCTATCCCAAATTCAGATTCGCTAGGGCTAGACGCTGCTGGTGTTTATGTTGATCGTTCAGGCCACATTCCTGTCGATCACCACTGTGTTACTAACCTGAGAAATATCTATGCAGCCGGTGATATCTCAGGAAAGCTTCCGCTTGCCTCTGTGGCATCGATGCAAGGGCGCAAGGTGGCAGAACATGCTCTTGGACTCGACTCGAGGACGCACCGTCATCTTGATTACGAGAAGGCTGCATCTGCAATCTTTACCGAACCAGAGATCGCCGACGTAGGCTTAGCCGAGGCGGAAGCTTTTGCGCTTGGACGAAAGATTCGAGTGACTAAAGTTCCATTTGCCGCCAATGCTCGCGCCCTTATTGACGGTGATTCTCGCGGGTTTGTAAAGATTGTCTCCGATCCAGCTACTGGTGTCGTCCTTGGGGGGTCAATAGTGGGCCATAATGCCGCCGAACTTATCTCGGTTATCGCTCTGGCGGTGACTGCACATTTGAAGGTAAATGATATCGTAGAGTCTGTTATGGTGCATCCAGCTCTGGCTGAGGCCCTAGCAGACGCTGCGGAGTAGTAGTGCCTTGGTCGGCCGGTTTACATCGCTAAAGCGATCGGCCGAGGGGCCAGTTGCGCTTGAATTCAATCTTTATTGTATATTTACAAGGGCTAATTTATCACGGGCATATTTTTAAGAGTTGTCCTGGTTTGATTACGATATGGTTTATATTATTCAATTAAATATTCGTAAAATTGGTCTGGTTTTAAACGGCATAGTAAGGCATTTTGCTAAATATGATGTGGCTCAAAGCTGAAATATATTTAAATTAGAATATTCAGGTAACTATCATTCGAGCCGAATAATGAACTGTGTTTTGTTTGATATGGTTTCGCAAGTGATCCTTATAATGGATTTTATTGAAAAGATGTTATTGGGCCAGACCACATCTATAATTTAGCAAGATGTCGAGCATGTGTCACTGGACTCGTGTCATAGTCATTAAAATTTTTCTGGACCGACTAAATTATGCACTATTAGAGGAGCCTTTGGAGCAAGTTCGTAAAGGCATTTCTGCTTGGCAAATCCCAAGGATATCGATTCTATAATGAAGCAATATTGGATCGAGATGTCGCTTTGGCCTATTTTTATTTGGACTGCATCTAACTACAAATCATATCAAGACTGACACTTATTGGTGGTTTGGTTATGTGATTATGGCTGTTGGTATTGCCAATATATTTTAAATTAAAGATTTATAAATATCATTAGATGGGGAATCAATAATATTGATAGGCTAAATCTGACCTAGCGGTTGGCAGAGAGTTTTAGAAGATATTGAGATCATTCAGATGATCAAAAGAGGAGTTTTTAATAGCTTCCAACGCCAAGTTGCAAATGATCAATGTGACGGTAGCCATGGGGATGATTTATACCGATTCGGCTGAGATATTTCTAATTCGAAAGTTGCACCATAGCTCTATCAGCTCTCCTTGGTCGAGGCCACCGATAACGACGAAGCACCATCGGTGGCTGTCTTTTTAAGTTGGAAGATGAAAGCTGATGAAACTTGATTTATGGCTAGCTTCGGTTAGCTGGCCATCTGCTGGCGGAGGGCAATTCGTTTTTTACCGTTTATAAATTCGGCTCTCAATGTTTGATCCGATGCGACTGCGGCGATCGTCCTTGCCATGGCTAGAGCACCTTGCACTACTGCTTTATCGGCACTTTGGGTAATGCAGGCGGCTGTGAATTCGGGTTGATGGTTGACAGCAGGAAGAGAGTCAATGCCAAGAATGGGATGAATTGACGGGATGGCCATTGAAACGTTAGCCATGTCGGTAGATGCCCTCATGGCTGGCGTTGGGGAGGTTGAAATCGTCCTTCCAGAGGCAACTGCCTCTCTTCGGTAGATTGCAGCTAATGTTTCATCAGTTATGAACTCGGAGTATGCCTCAAATTTATGAATGAATTTGAGCTCTGATCCTGTTCCGATTGCGCCAGCTTCAAAACATCTCCTTATGCGTGGAACTAAGGTTTTAAGTTGATTTAGGGTCTCTGCGCGAGCGATGTAGTCAGCTGCTGTCCTCGCTGGAATGATATTGGGAGCCTCTCCTCCATGGGTAATGAAACCGTGGATCATCTCACCCGGATAGAGCGACTGGCGCAGCAGGCCGATGGCAACTTGTGAGATCGTCATTGCATCTAAAGCATTGATGCCAAGTTGAGGAAATGCTGCTGCATGAGATTCTTTTCCCAAGAATTCAACTTCTAGGTGCTGAGCTGCTACGCATGGCATTCTATCAAATTCGCTTGGGGCTGGGTGAACCATCATTGATAGATCTATTGATTCAAAGAGGCCAGCATTTAGCATAAGAATTTTTCCGCCGCCACCTTCTTCGGCAGGCGTTCCCATTACGGATAGTTTGAGGCCAAGTTCTTCTACTAAAGGTGCGAGGATCAGTCCAGCCCCAATTGCGGCAGCTGCAATTATGTTGTGACCACAGGCGTGGCCGACGTCAGGAAGCGCGTCATATTCTGCACAGATAGCTACTTCCAAGTCTCCATTGCCGATCGTAGCAACGTAAGCGGTCTCCATCTCTGCGACTCCGAAAGCCACGTCATAGTTGGCGTTCGAAAGGATGTCAGCTGTCCAGCGAGATGCTTTAAATTCTTCGAATGCCACTTCGGGGTTGGCATGGATTTTGTGGGAGAGTTCTACTAAGAGATCACCGATCTGGGCAGCAGTGGAGTCAAGTGCTCCATTGATTTGAGTTGACACTTTTCCTCCGAGTTGTCTGTGACACTTAGAGATTATACAAGACTTAATTTGTGGTCATTCGCGCCAATTTTAGATCCTGACGTTAGTCTCTGGCTCTTTTGGGAGATCAATTCAGGTATATGAGAAGATGGCCCTGAATCTCCTTTGATGCTCTCAAAGGCCTTTGGGACCATCTTCTCTATTTATTTTTAGTTTGAATCGTAGCGATCTGCGAAGGGGTTTCAGCTAGGAGATTACAACGACAATATCTCCGGTGCCAACCGTATCTCCTGGTTTAACCTTAACCTCGGTTACCTCTCCAGCCTTATCGGCCAAGATTGCATTTTCCATCTTCATCGCCTCTAAGATGCAAACGGTGTCACCCGCATCAACCTTGTCTCCAACGTTGACTGAAACTTTTACGATCGTGCCCTGCATTGGAACGGAGATCTTCCCGGAACCACCAGTGGCGCCGTGTGCATGCGATCTCGATCTAGGCGAAGCTGCACCCTTTCTTCCAGGTGCCAGAGGGGCAGATGTTACAGAGGTTGCTATCTCAGGGAGGTAGAGGCGAACGTTGATCCTCTTACCGTTGACTTCGGCTGTTACATCTCGTGCCACGACTTCGTTGCCTTGATCGTCCGTCGAAGTAGGACGTGCTACCTTTAGGGATTTTAGTTCCTCGACACCCTCAACCCATTTGGTTGAGTGAGTCGCATTTATAAAGTCAGCTTTTTCAAGAAGAATTTGTTGTGCTGGAATTGTAGTAAGAATTCCTTCAATTTGAATTTCGTCAAGAGCTCTGACCATTCGTCGCCGTGCTGACTCTCGGTCTTTACCCCAGACTATTACCTTACCAACTAGGTTGTCGTAAAATTGAGATACCGTATCGCCTTGAATGTATCCTGCATCCAAACGGGTCGCAAAACCGTTAGGTGCGGTGAACTTGGTGATAGTTCCCGGTGAAGGTAGAAACTTTCCGCCGGATGGGTCTTCTGCGTTGATCCGGATCTCAATGGCGTGTCCGGATCTCTTTATTTGGTCCTGAGTGATACCAAGAGGTTCTCCAGCTGCGATTCGGATTTGAAGTTCTACTAGGTCAAGAGAGGTGATCGCTTCGGTAACTGGATGTTCGACCTGGAGGCGCGTGTTCATCTCTAAGAAGTAAAATTCTCCGTCTTGAAAGAGAAATTCTACGGTACCAGCGTTTCTGTAACCACAGGCTCGTGCGACTTTGATCGCCGCCTCTCCCATTCTTTGGCGTACAGAGTCATCAAAGTTAGGTGCAGGAGATTCTTCAATAAGTTTTTGGTGGCGACGTTGGCATGAGCAATCTCGTTCTCCGAGCCAGATCGCATTACCAAAGTTGTCGCAAAAGATCTGCATTTCTATGTGACGTGGCCAAGTTAAATATCGTTCGATGTAGCTCTCAGAGCGTCCAAACGCTTTTTCTGCCTCTCTTTGGGCAGATTCTAGTGCTTGAGCTGCCTCTTGTGGCGAGTTGACTACGCGCATTCCGCGTCCGCCCCCACCGTAGGCTGCCTTGATTGCCACGGGCCAACCGAACTCTTCTCCAAAGGCGATGACTTCGTCTGGTGATTTGATGACTTCTACCGTGCCAGGAACTCCCTCGACGCCTGCTTTTGTAGCAGCGATCCGTGAGGAGATCTTGTCGCCCATCACCTCGATAGCCTCGGGAGGTGGCCCTATAAATGTCACTCCGATCTCGCCAATGGCTCGTGCGAAGTCAGTGTTTTCTGAGTAGAAGCCATATCCAGGGTGTAATGCGTCGGCGCCGCTAAGCGTTAGCGCATTGAGGATTGCATCCGTGTTGAGGTAGCTCTCGGCCGCTGTTTGTCCGCCTAAGGCGTAGGCCTCATCGGCCAAGCGTACATGTAAGGCTTCTCGATCTAGCTCGGAGTAGACAGCCACAGTGGCAATGCCCATCTCCTTTGCCGTGCGAATCACCCTTACCGCGATCTCGCCCCGGTTTGCGACAAGAATTTTTTTGAACACCGGTATCCTTTCATTGCGCTGACCAATCATTTTATGGTCTAGTTTCGCATGTATGGATTATACGATACAACTTGACCTCAACAATGGTTGGAAATTAAGACACATAGAAAGTATTGACTCCACAAATACCGAGTTGAGTCGTCTTTGTGCCATCGAAGATATTCCAGAGGGAATGGTTCTAAGCACTAATCATCAAGAAAGTGGTAAAGGCCGTCTTGGGCGGAGCTGGATCGACGAACCCGGCGACTCTCTGCTCTTTTCGATTCTGTGTCGTCCCGGAGTTCCTCTAGATGATTATTTTTATGCCACCATGGCTATGTCGATCTCTGCTTGTGAGGTATTGCAGGACTATGGGGTAGTCGCCGAGATCAAATGGCCCAACGATATTTTAGTGGGAGGTGCCAAACTCTCTGGGATGTTATCAGAGGTGGGTGAGAGTAAATCCGGAAGATTCATGATCATTGGAATGGGCATAAATGTTAATCAGGACCATAGCCGGCTTGAGGTTCTCAAGCGTAACGCGACTTCGATGGCGATTTTGACGGGGAATCAACTGGATCTGTCAATGAGACTCTTGCTTGCCAGCCGCATTGTCGAGGCCTTTGCTGGACGATATCTACCTATGAGCCAAGGAGACCCTGCGCCGAAGGTTCAGATATTGCGACAATATCGCTCTAGATGCGTGACCATTGGTTCGTTCGTAAGGGTGGAATTGAACGATGGTGAATCGATAAGTGGCAACGTATTGGATATATCGAATCAAGGCCATCTGTTAGTCGAATTGGACTCCTGCATTAGGACAGTCCAAGCAGGTGATGTACACCACGTCTTTCGCTCTAGCTGAAGTCGCTCCAGATGAACTAAAGCTTGCTTTCATTTGTAAATCCACTTTTTTGACTGGGGCGGATTTGAACTGACTTAGTTGGAACAAACTCAAAGATGAGGCCATGGTGGTGAATGTGGTTTTGGAAGTTAAATTGTTTGGTCGATTCTAAAGCGATAGGCTTTAGGACTATGGACTTTGAGTTAATGCACCACCAAGAAGAGTTTAGAGAGCTGATCGAGAGCTTTGCGGCTAAAGAGATCGCCCCTTATGCTGATCTTTGGGACGAAAGGGGTGAATTTCCCCTTGATACAATCCTTAAGCTTGGCGAGCTGGGAGCTTTTGGGATCACTTTTCCAGAGGAGTTTGGCGGCTTAAATTTAGAGTTCTCGACCCTTTGTATCGCTATTGAAGAACTTGCTAAGGTGGACTCTTCCGTCGCTATCACCTTGTCCGCGGGCGTTGGCTTGGGCGCGAATCCGATTTTTTCATTCGGTTCACAAGAGCAAAAGATGAGATATTTGCCTTCGATGTGTGAAGGTAAGGCTCTAGGAGCTTTTGGCCTTACTGAGCCGGATGCAGGTTCAGATGCAGGAGCAACTCGAACGAAAGTTCGTTTGGACGAAAAGACCAATGAATGGGTTATTAGCGGCTCAAAGGCTTATATCACCAATAGCGGAACACCGATAACCTCTGTTATTACCGTTACGGCCCGCGACGAGGACGGGGTGAGCACGTTTTTGGTTCCTAGTGGAACTCCGGGCCTGGTCGTTGAGCCTTCGTATCGCAAATTAGGCTGGCATGCATCTGATACCCACGGCCTTTCTTTGGATGAAGTTCGCCTTCCTTATGAGAACCTTTTGGGTGCAAAAGGCAGAGGTTTTGCGCAATTTCTTTCGATATTGGATGATGGAAGAATCGCAATAGCTGCTTTGGCGCTTGGACTGATAGAGGGATGTCTGGCCGAATCCATAGAGTATGCCAAGACTAGAAATGCATTTGGCGGACCAATAGGACGTTATCAAGCGGTTGCTTTCATGTGCTCAGATATGGCCACTAAGGCGAGCGCAGCGCGTCATCTGGTCTATCATGCTGCTTGGCTCAAAGATAATTCCAAGCCATACAAGCAGGCCGCGGCGATGGCAAAACTTTTTGCGACCGAGGCCGCCGTCGAAGTTTCGCGAAGTGCAACCCAAATCTTTGGGGGAGCAGGTTTCATTGAAGGCAATGCTGTTGCGCGCCATTACCGTGATGCCAAGATCTTAGAAATAGGGGAAGGTACCTCGGAAATTCAAAGGCTCGTGATAGCCCGTAGCCTTGGCTTGCCCCAAAAGTGATTATTATCTAAAGCGCTATGACGACACTCAAGGGACTCGTGCTTGCGGGCGGTACTGGAACACGCTTGCGGCCAATAACCCATACTTCTGCCAAACAATTAGTTCCCTTAGCAAATAAACCGATCTTGTTCTATGCTCTTGAATCTCTGGCCGAGGCCGGAGTGGTTGAGGTAGGAATGATAGTTGGCGAAACCCGCAAAGAGGTCATGGCTGCAGTTGGCGATGGCAGCGACTTTGGATTGAAGGTAACTTATATCCCCCAGGAGCAACCACTTGGCCTTGCACACTGTGTCATGATCGCCAAGGAGTTTCTAGGTGACTCTCCTTTTGTCATGTTCTTAGGGGACAACCTCATAAAAGACGGAATTGTAGAATTTGCCAACAGCTTTCGTGAGCGCGAGCCAGGAGTTTGTGCGGAGATTTTACTTGCAAGGGTCCCTGATCCTCATAGATTTGGCGTGGCCATTTTGGATGATGATGGCCACGTAAAGGGACTGGTGGAAAAGCCAAAGGTGCCGCCGTCGGACTTGGCGCTAGTCGGGGTCTACTTCTTTGACACCTCGGTTCACAAGGCTGTCGAATCAATAATGCCATCTGCACGTGGGGAACTTGAGATTACTGATGCAATTCAATACCTTATAGATTCAGGGGCCAGGGTCTCCAGTAAGCAGATTTCAGGATATTGGAAGGACCTCGGACAGCCCGAAGCTCTATTAGAGGGTAACCGCCTTGTTCTTGAAGACATTGAAGCAAATACCATGGGAGTGGTAGATGAACTTTCTGTCGTTGAGGGGCGGGTAATCATCGAAAAAGGAGCGACAATTCTGCGATCGCGTCTTCGAGGGCCGGCAATTATAGGACGTGGAAGCGTCTTGAAAGATTGCTTCATAGGGCCATTTACCTCCATCGGGGAGGATTGCCTGATTGAGGCAACGGAGATTGAAAATTCGATCCTTTTAGCCGGGACTACTGTGGATGGTATCCAGTCGCTCGAGGGGTCAGTGTTGGGCAAGCAAGTAACGGTGCGCCGGCGCCAAGCTCGCCCGATAGCTAATCGGCTCGTGGTTGGGGATCATTCGATCGTTGAAATCGCTTAGCTTTGCTTTAAATGGAGCTTTGATAGCGGATTTCTGCGCTTAGTTAAGCTACCATAGGCCAGAATTATTTTGGAAACAATACCATTTAGGATGGAAATTTAATGAATATTTTAGTGACTGGCGGGGCTGGATTTATTGGATCCAACTTCGTTCGATACTGGATGAAGGCACATCCCGCCGATACCATCGTTGTCTATGATTCATTGACTTATGCGGGCAATATTCACTCGCTCGACGACGTCGCTACTTCTTTTCATTTCGTCAAAGGCGATATTGCCAATAGCGATCTAGTCTTTGAGAGCCTCAAGCGTTTTGAGATCAACGTCGTGGTCAACTTCGCTGCTGAGTCTCATAATTCTTTGGCTATTTTGGATCCAGGTCGCTTCTTTCAAACGAATGTTATGGGTACTCAAGGACTTATGGAGGGTGTGAGGCGTGCTAAGGTGGATCGCTTTCACCACGTCTCCACCTGTGAGGTCTATGGAGACATGGATCTAGATGAAGAAGGAGGATTCAAGGAAGACTCTCCTTACTTGCCTAGGACGCCTTATAACGCCTCTAAGGCTGGCGGAGATCATGTTGTTCGCTCCTATGCGTTGACCTATGGGGTCCCGATTTCAATAACGAACTGCGCTAACAACTACGGCCGATATCAATTTCCTGAAAAGGTGGTTCCGCTTTTTGTTACCAATGCAATTGATGACCTTCCGCTTCCGCTATATGCCTCGACCTCCAATAGGCGAGAGTGGATACATGCCCTAGACCACTCCAAGGCGATAGATCTCGTCATCAACAAGGGGCGCGAGTTCGAGACCTATCATGTAGGTACTGGCGTTGAAAAGAGCATTCTAGACATTGCGGACTTAGTCGTCAAGCACCTTAATAAGGACGAGTCAATTAAGACCATTGTTCCTGATCGTCCCAGTCACGATCGACGTTATCTGTTGGATTCGTCAAAGATTCGCCAAGAGCTTGGGTGGGAGCCTGAGATTGAATTTGACGATGGAATTGCCGACGTAATTGATTGGTATGTTGCAAATAGAAGCTGGTGGGAGCCACTGAAACTTCGAGCTCCTGTCGTAGAGGGCCCTGGCAGCAGCTGGATATCGAAGTAGTATTTCACTTCCTAATCGGAACTTATTTTCTCTGGCACCCATTGCTACACATTGTCAGTGGCTAAAGTGCCAAATGATGTCGTCTTTTGACGAATTGGATTGAGGTCATATTGAGACTTTTAGTGACAGGCGCAAAGGGTCAGGTTGGCTCGGAGTTCGTTGAAACCGTTGCTCAAAAGGAAAGTTCATGGGAGGTTTTGGCGACCGACAAGGATGAACTTGACTTTACCAACAGAGTTGAGGTATTTGGAGCGATCGACTCCTTCTTGCCAGATATCATCGTTCACTGTGGTGCGCTGACGGCAGTGGATCTTTGCGAGGATGAAGTCGAATTGGCCTATTCCATCAATGCAATGGGGACACGTTTTCTAAAGCAAGGCGCACGAAGAGTAGGAGCGAGTGTCTTCTATCTCTCCACTGACTACGTCTTTAATGGTCTAGGAACGACACCCTATAGGGAGTGGGATGCGCCAGATCCCTTGTCGATCTATGGAAAGTCTAAGTTGGCTGGGGAGTTGGAACTTGACTCTAGCGACCTGATAGTTCGCACAGCCTGGGTCATGGGCAAATACGGCAATAACATCCTAAAGACGATGATTCGCCTCTCTAAGGGCCAAGGAGATGTTACCTTTGTCGATGATCAGTTTGGGATACCCACGGTTGTCACAGATTTGGTCGATGTCATGATTAAACTGATTTCGGATCGACAAAGTGGGATCTATCACGTCACAAATTGCGAAGTGACCTCGTGGTATGACTTGACTAAGTTTGTCTTTGAAACCTTAGGGGCCGATCCATCGCGAGTTCTACCAATTGCCACAAGTCAGTTGGATTCTTCGCGCAAAGCTCCTCGACCGGCCTATTCGGTATTGGATCACAGCGCCCTTCGTCTAGGAGGCTATGGAGAGACTCCAATCTGGCAGGAGTCTGTATCTTGTCTGATAGCTCAGTTGCGGGATAGCTATCTCTAGCCCGCTGAATCTTTATGAGATGGAATTTTAATTTAAGGCCCAAGTGATATGTCATCTCCAAAGATAGCGTCGATTGTCGTCAACTACAATACCGGCTCGTTGCTGTGTGATTGTATAGGCGCCCTGTTGATGGGGCCTAGCGAATTGATAGTCGTAGCTGATAATTCAAGTAGTGACGGATCGATGGAATTGATAAAAGAGAAGTTTCATAATGAGATCGATACTTCTAGGTTGGTCCTAAGATCCATGGTCGGGAACTTGGGTTACGGGAGAGCAATAAACGAGGTATCAAAGGACCTTTTGGGTTTTGACCTCTTTATCTGCAATCCGGACTGTGTTATAAGCGGTGATGCGCTTTTAGAGCTCTCCTCGTTCAAAGAGCGAACCAATGTCGCCATAGCGGGACCACTTATAAAAAATAGCGATGGAGAAATCTATCCATCGGTACGTCGCTTCCCGTCTCTGGCAGTTTCGGCTTTTCATGCCGTCCTTGGACAACTGTGGCGTAATAATCCATTTTCAAGGCGTTATCACTCTATCGAGAACGAGAGCGTTGGAGATGATCGCTGGATTTCGGGTGCTGCGATGTTGATCTCAAGCGACCTTTTTAGAGAGGTTGGTGGCTTCGACGAACGTTATTTTATGTTCATGGAAGATGTAGATCTCTGTCGACGGATAATAGCAAAGGGATATGATATTGGCTACGACAGGGAGGCGGTAGCTATTCATTATCAAGGAAGATCGTCTAGTTCTCGACCATATTTTGTGGCCTACATGCACCACCGTTCGCTTTTGATCTATTCGAGTTCCACGCTTTTGGGGTACAAGGCTTTGGCTCTACCTTTGGTGGGAGTCGGTGTCGTCCTGCGATTTTTGATTACGATTGCAGTGACGAGATACAGACGTTTTTTAGAAGGTAGGACCCTTTAGTCGACTAAAAGACTTGAAATTTATGCTATTCGCCGATGATAGTCAAGGGATTTATTGTGGCTAAGCGTCATTTTCCCCTCAACGGCTAGAGTGGTAAGGGCTAAAAATCTATTCGGAGTGAGTCAAGAAATCATATGTCAAAGCAATCCGTAGGTAAAAGAGTGGCGAGAGCGGCCGCAACTGGTGGCAGTAGGTCTAGGCGCGGCGCTGTACCTATTGGTTTCTATACATCCATAGCATTAGTTGTGGTGGTGGGATTCTTCGTGATCGGATATTCGCGGTATCAACGACTCAATCCAACAGGAGCAAAGGCTGCGCCTCCCCTTGTGGGTACAACGTGGCACGTTGCACTTGGCGTCTATGACTGTGGAACTTTTTTACCTAATCTCCCAGCCCAAAAGAATACAACGAAGCTCTCATTTTATACAACGGGCAATGGCTTGATAACTGTATCGCCTAAAACCAAGTTGGATGAGGGCTCTAATGCCACTTTTGGCAAGTTTGTTCTGAATTATTCAGGTCTTTATGTCTCCTCGTCAAAGGTGACCTATCCAGGACATGCCTCCTTGGCAACAGGTCAAACATGCAATGGTAAGCCTGCTTCGATAAAGGTAGAGACTTGGTCTTCACTTTTGGGTAAAGGACAGATCGTCACCGGAAATCCTGCAAATATTGTATTTGGAAATCAGCAGCTCATAACTGTTGGTTTGGTGGCAAATGGTAAGTCTCTTCCAAAGCCAAATTCTACTAAGGCGCTCGTAAACCTGCCTGTAACACAAGCACTTGCTACAACCACAACTACTGCGGCTCCAGCGACAACTGCGGCTCCAGCGACAACTGCGGCTCCAGCGACAACTGCGGCTCCAGCGACTTCTACGACAAAGGCACAGGGTTAGCAAAGAGTTTTCCAAAATACAATTTCCACACCTTTGTCTTGTGAGAATGTGAAGTTCAAGAGGCGTTTCGATATTGTTTTTAAAATTTCTAAGGGTATGATGGTTCTACAAGGTCCGCACCCGACGCTTCGGCCTTAGGTGGCGCAAGGAGGCATGTTGCAAGCAGTTGTTCTAGTCGGAGGTATGGGTACGCGCTTGCGTCCACTTACTCACGAGATTCCAAAGCAGATGCTCAAAGTGGCCGGTATAACCATGCTCGAGCGAGTTGTAACGAGGCTTGGACAAATTGGAGTTGACAGGGTCGTACTTTCGCTTGGCTATAAGCCTGACGTCTTTATCAAGGCCTTTCCAAGCGGTAAGGTTGGCGGGGTGCCAATTTGTTATGCGGTAGAAGAGACTCCACTTGATACTGCAGGAGCTATTAAATTTGCAGCCGAATACGCAGGGATTGACAGCACATTTCTAGTTGTAAATGGCGATGTTCTCTGTGATTTTGACTTGGAGACCTTGGTTAGCGCCCACTTGAACAATCGTGGTTTGGCAACTATTGCCTTAGTTCCAGTTGAAGATCCTTCGGCATTTGGCGTGGTGCCAACAGATTCGGCGGGTCGAGTACTGGCCTTTATAGAAAAGCCAGCGCGCGAATTAGCCCCATCAAACTTTATAAATGCAGGCATTTACGTGCTTGAGCCCCAAGCTCTGTCGTCGGTGGAAAGTGGGGAGCGCGTTTCCATAGAGCGAATGGTCTTTCCTCAACTTGTCTCAGATGGCCACCTATTCGCTGAGCCCTTTGAAGGGTATTGGGTAGATGCCGGCACGGTGAGTAACTTCTATTCAACTTCCATGCACTTTCGAAGGATACTTGTGGGGGCGAGTGGAGGCTCCATCTCCTCCAAGGAGTCTTTGTTGGTTGGCAAACTTCCAAAGGGATACACGGTAAGTGAAGACTCTTTGATCGCTCGAAATGCCAGAATAGCTGAGTCCGCAGTGATTCTTCGCTCCATAATCGGTGACGGGGTGGTTATTGAGGCAGGGGCAGTAATAGAGGATTCTATTGTGATGGATCGAGCAATCGTGGCTTCATATTCGCGAATAACCGATTCAATAATTGGCGATGAAGTAGAGGTTCCACCCGAGACGATCGTGGAGGAGCTCTCAGTCCTTGCACTTGGCTGCGACATTGGTGCGGGCGAACGTCTAAGCGGTCAAAAGATTCCGAGCTAGATGGATCGGGTCATGGTTACGGGTGGTGCGGGATTTATTGGCTCGCACCTAGTCGAGCGGCTATTATCCCAGGGATTATTTGTCGACATCGTGGACGATCTCAGCACGGGTCGCCTAGCAAATTTGGCATATGCCCGAGCTAAATGGCTAGGCTCGCTGGCCTTTCATCAAATGGATGTGCGTTCTGCGTCGATGATTGAGTTGACTAAACGTAAACGTCCCTCGGTCATCTTCCACTTGGCGGCTCAGACTGATGTAACTTTCTCCATGGATAACCCCTTAGAAGATGTGGCGGTGAATCTAGGTGGTTCGCTCAGGATCCTTGAGGCAGCACTTGGCGCTAGTTGTTCTAAAGTTATCTTTGCCGCATCTGCAGCGATCTATGGGGATCCTCCAGCTGATCTTCTTCCGCTGGATGAGTCTGTCTCGCTCGATCCAATCTCGCCCTATGGTGCTTCAAAGCGGGCAGTCTTAGACTATCTGGATATATATCGGCGCAACCACGACCTTGAATATACAGCTTTGGTTTTTGCCAACGTCTATGGTCCCCGCCAAGGGTGTTCCAGAGAGAGTGGGGTAATCTCAACCTTCATGGAGCGAGCTTTGGCCGGCCGACCCTGTACTATCTATGGCGATGGCAGCCAGAGTCGAGACTTTGTTCACGTCGATGATGTGGTAGATGCGCTAGTCCGCTCGATTGACAATGGTGGTGGCCTCGTCTTGAATATTGGGACATCCATAGAGACGACGATCGCTAGGTTGCATGAAGAGATCGTCCATGTGACAGGAAGTACACTTCGTCCAAGGCTCCTGCCCAAGCGCGAGGGTGAGATCCAAAGGAGTGCCTTAAGTGCAGTCAAGGCCGAGACTCAACTTGGTTGGCATCACTTTACCTCGTTAAGTGATGGATTGATGGATTTAGTCGATTGGTATCGATCTAACCCTGATGAATTTGTTCATCGGCGAATCAATAAGGCTTCAAAGGAGAAGTAATCGACAGGGAGGCTTGGTCAAATTGTGGCAAGCGAACCTCGACTATTCTCTAAGTCTATTACTACCTAAGCTGACTATTACCTAAAGAGATCTTCTCCGTAGGGTCTAATTATCTCGTCCTTAACTGAGCCTTCACGGAAATGGCTCGGATCTATTCCTCGCACTATAACAACGGGAATAGCCCCTGACTTTGGCTTTGTGAGTTCGGCGGTTGCGGCAATTTCATCCACGATAGCTATTTCCGTAGCCACAAGGGGGCGACCGTTGCTATCTAGAGTACCCCTCAAGTCAGAGATTGGACCTATTCCAGCTGATCCTAGGGCTATATCTGTAACGCCGCGCCTCCAAGCTCGGCCAAAGGTGTCACTTATAATTACTGCGACATCTATTCCGATAAGTGCTTTGATTCGATCTCTTATTCTTCGAGCTGAGCGATCTGGGTCGGCAGGTAGGAGACAGATCGCACCATCTGGCATATTGGATTGATCTATTCCAGCATTTGCACAGACGAAGCCGCCTTGGGTCTCTGTGATCACAAGCTGACCCCTTTGGCGTAGGACGCGTCTTGATTCACCGATGATGATTGCATGGATCTCTTCGGGCGTGAAGCCGTCATTAGGCGCCTGAATGATGCGTCCCTCAACTTTTGAAACGATCTTCGAGGTAACGACGATAACGTCATGGTGGTTCAAAGTGGTATTTTGAATGACGATATCGGCTATGGGATCGCCCTTTTTGAATTCGGGTAATCCGTGGATGGCTATGGCGGTAACGACTCCACTTTGATTTGGATCCATAGTCCTATCTCTCATATGATGTTAGGGCCAAAGCCGCTAATGATATCTTTGAATCAATAGTGGTCATTATGGTATTAGTGGCGACCACTCTTACCCCTAGGGACTCGATCTGATCGATGGAATTTGAATCGATCTGATCGATTATCAACCTTGAGATGTAATCGCGATAGTATTGGGCAACCCCAAGGGCGCTAGCTGGATACCCAAAGGCTTCAAGAACTTTATCTGCCGGTCCCTTTAACGCCTTACCGTCCACTATGGGCGAAATCGCCACCACGTCGCTTCGACGTCTGGCAATTGTCTCGGCGATCTTGGGAATTGCAAGAATTGGTCCAATTGAAAGTATTGGGTTAGATGGTGCGATTATGATACGTTCTGACTCTTCAAGTGCCTCTATGACACTTGGGCTCAGGCTCGCACTCTTAGAGCCCACATAGAAAACGTCTTTTACTATTGGCTTATGTTGGTACTTTACGAAGTACTCTTGGAATGAGGTGCTCTCGGTCTCTCCGGATGGGTGAACCAACTCGAGCTTTGTTCGTATCTTGTCGTTAGTGGCAGGAAGTAGCTTCAATTTCAGTCCGGCATTGTCTGAGATCTCTTTGGTAACTTGTTCGAGCGTGGCACCCTCTCTGAGGCGTTCGCTTCTAAAGAGATGAGTCGCGAGATCTAAATCTCCCAATTGGAACCAAACCTTGCCACCTAGGCCCTTTAGGCGTTCCATGGTACGCCAACTTTCGTTGGCGAGGCCCCACCCGGTTTGGTGATTTACCGCGCCTGAAAGGGTGTAGGTGATGGTATCCAAATCAGGGCAGATGTATAGGCCGTGCATGACATCGTCATCTCCGACGTTGGTGATCGCGACTATCTCTTGGCTTTGATCCAGTGCGATAAGGCCCTCTAAGAATTTGGCGGCGCCGACTCCGCCGCAAAGAACTGTAATCATTTGTACGATCCTATTTGAACTAACGCAAGTGTAATCCCCTTTCCCAAGGGAGGGGTGGTTCACGAAATTGTTGATCTGATAGTGACATTTTGAGCTCTATTGACCCACGAACTACATAAAACTTGGTGGCTAGAGCGCTAATCTTTCGGCCAACGAGATCTTTGCTGCCATGAATTCTTCCTCGATTCTAGTGACGAGCTCGGCTGTGGTTAGGGCGGCTTTGACCGAGCCTATTCCGTGACCGGCGCCCCATATATCTTTCCACGCCTTTACATTTGTACCTGAACTTGAAAAATTCATCGTCGTTGCGGACTTAGCTTCCAGGGTATCTGGGTCTAGCCCAGATGCCAATATCGACGGCTTGAGATAGTTGCCATGAACTCCAGTGAAATGGGAGGTGTAGACGATATCTGAGGAGTCTGAGGCTGCCACCATCTCTTTGTGTGGCGCCGATGCATTAGCTTCTGTGGTGGCGATGAAGATTGAGCCCGCATATCCAAAGTCTGCACCCATAGCGATTGCCCCGAGAAGTGAAGCTCCGTTTCCGATAGCGCCTGATAGCAGTAGAGGTCCGTCAAAGATTTCACGTATTTCAGAGATTAGAGCCAACGGTGAGGTCGATCCGGCGTGACCTCCGGCTCCAGATGCTACCGCGATTAGGCCATCTGCCCCTTTTTCCAAGGCTTTTTCGGCAAATTTTTTATTTATGACATCATGAAAAACGATTCCCCCATATTCATGGACTGCGTCAAAGACGTCGCTTCTAGCACCTAAGGAAGTGATGACGATGGGTACCTTGTGCGCGATTGTAACTTCCAAATCTGCATCTAGGCGATCGTTTGATCGATGAACTATCTGATTGACAGCAAATGGGGCAATTTTGGTGTCTTGATCGCTCTCTTCCCCTACTGCGAGTGCCTCTTCGATCTCAAAGAGCCATTCGTCAAATTGTGAGGTTGGTCTTGCGTTTAAGGCTGGAAATGACCCAACGACGCCACTTTGACATTGAGCGACCACGAGTTTTGGATTTGATATTATAAAAAGTGGCGCGCCGATAAGTGGAATTCGTAGAGATTGAGTAAGTCTTTTGGCTATAGGGTGCATTTCTTTGCTGGCTCCTTTTGGTTGCTTGAAAGTATCTTCTGGCGCGATCTTACGTTGGCGGAATATTGTTTGATTCCAAACTACTCTATCTGACACACCCCAACATGTGGTTCGTAAGTGGCTAGGTGATTTAATTAGGTCGGACTTGATTGTTTGCTAATTCAATTTAATTTTTCAGTTGTAACCTGCAGCTAAATAATTACTTAGAGAGATTAGATAAGGAGTTACCCGGATAGCTCCTATGGCTCAGGCCTTCACCAAATTTGAAGCAGCGAATTGATGCAGAACTTTTATCTGATGAATTCCACGGCTCTTTGGTGAACTGTGATTCGAATTGGTTTTAGAAGTCAATAGATTCGCTATTGCGGTAACTTCTCACCCAGACTCATTTTTTTGCATTTATTTGAGCGCTTGTGAAATTAGCTCCTCATCTCTTGGCAATCGGTCTGTTTGAGCTGTCAATTGGTAAAGTTAGTGGCGTTATGTCGGCCTCTTAGAACAGGCGAGGTTCAATTTGTCTTTTTTGACTAGGTGGGCGATTATCTTTACGTTACTAAGGTTTTGCGAACGAGATTGTAAAAGTCATGATAAAAGTGGGATTTGATGCCACGCCATTGTTGGGGCCTAGAACCGGAGTCGGGGAGTTTTGCTCTGGAGCAATTCGCAGTCTCGATTCCCTTGAAGGGGTTGATCTAAGGACATTTGCGGTTACGTGGAGGAATAGAGGTCGGTTGCCAGCCGCTCTAGGCGGAGTTGCTCCGTCAAAACAACTACCAATGCCCGCCCGACCGCTTCAGAAGCTCTGGTCGAAGGTTAACTTCCCTCCAATTGAACTCTTCGTTGGGAGCCTAGATGTAGTTCATGGATCGAACTTCGTGGTACCTCCTAGCGCGAGGGCCGCCAGAGTTGTTACGGTTCACGACCTTACGCCACTTTTGTATCCTTCTTTGGCCGAACCTGCCACGCTAGCCTTCCCCCGATTGGTGGGGCGGGCGATAGAAAATGGCGCTTTGGTCCACACCCACAGCGAATTTATCGCTGAGCAAGTTGTTGAGAATTTTAGAGTTGATCGTGAACGAGTTATAGCAGTGGCACCTGGTGTTGCTCAGCTTCACGAGCTGGCGGCGGGGTCAGCTAGTGTGAGTGACGATCATTTTGATCCAGCCCTAGAAGGGGTCGCATTGAATGGGCGCCCGTTTGTTTTGGGTTTAGGCACGATTGAACCGCGGAAAGACTTTCTAACTCTGATTGGAGGATTTGAGGTTGCCGCACGGGCAAATGAGGATTTGATGCTCGTGATCGCCGGTGGTCCGGGATGGGGATCCGACGAAGTTGAAGAGAGGATTTCCAGGTCTCCATTTGCGGATCGAATAGTTCTACCGGGTTATGTAACTTCTGCGATGCGCAGATGGCTCCTCTCAAAAGCGTCGGTCTTTGTCTATTCGTCAATCTATGAGGGTTTTGGACTTCCGCCCATTGAGGCGATGACCATGGGGGTTCCTGTGATCTCCTCTAGGGCGGGATCTCTCCCAGAGGTACTTGGTGACGCGGTCGATTATTTCGATGTGGGTGATGCGAATGGTCTTGGTGAGAGGATTGAAGTAATGACGAACGACGATCGATTAGTTGCGCAGCTTCGAATTCGTGGAACTGAGCGCGTTGGTAGATATACCTGGGCAAAGTGCGCTCTAGGGCTTAGAGATATCTATTTGAAAGCTATTGAGGTCCAAAAGAGTTGAGGCTTTGGAGATTGAGACACAAGAGAGGGGCAATGTGGCGAATCTGACTCAAAATGGGCGACTCCTTATTATCCCAGAGCAGCTACACGCCATAGTGCCGGGTGGAATTGGGGCCTTTACTCATAATATTTTGGCTGAGTTGGCCCCACTTCTGATTAGATCAGGGGTGGATTGTGAGATCTTTGGATCCAAATGGCAGGGATCGTCACCGGATCCATTTGGGGAATACGGAGTCAAGTACTCCAATGCCATTGTCCACAACCGCATTCTCAATCGACTATGGGACTATAGCAACTTTTCGACACCAAAGGGTTTTGATAGGTTGTTGAGCCTTTCCATTGCAGGACCCCTGCGAGGTGGCCCAAGTTCCAAGGTTTATACCATCTATGACCTAGCTCATAGAATCGTGCCTGAGACGTTGACTCCTCGTGGAGTTGTTTGGCACGAAGCTCGACTTCAGAAGATTTTGAATTCAACTTCTTCTGTTATTACAATCTCTAATCGATCTTTGGACGACCTTGTCGATGCAGGCTTTGACCGAGATCGAATTACTCTTGTTCCGCCTGGTTCGGACCATCTGCCCATCGCCGACCTACTCGGAGCCGATGACCTGTTGCGCAGGGTCGGAGTATCCTCCCCGTTTATTTTGTCTGTGGGCACGATGGAGCCTAGGAAAAATCTTCACCGGGTTATAAAGGCTCTTCAAATGGCTCGGCCGCTTCTCGGGGGTGAGTTTCCTCTGGTGGTAGTTGGTCCTAGTGGTTGGGGAGAGGCCATAGCGCCCACCAAGGGTGTCCACCTCGTTGGTAGGGTGGACGCTTCGATACTGGCCGGCCTTTACCAACGGGCGAGCGCCCTTGTCTATGTTCCATTTTTCGAGGGGTTTGGCCTTCCACCGATTGAGGCGATGGCATCTGCTACCCCGGTGGTCGCATCCTTGTTGCCCTCAACCTCATCTGAGAATTCTGTAATAGTTGACCCATATTCGATTGAGGATATCTCAAGAGGAATCGTTGAGGTAGTGACCGATTCGAAGGTTTCTTCTAGGGTCGTTCGTGAAGGTTTGATCACAATTTCTGCCATGAAATGGTCGCAATCGGCCTTGACTATAGGTAGGCAGTTCTATGGCATATAGAGAGATCGCAGGAGACCGAATGATTTATGAGATAGAGCCAAAGGAATATATTCAATGGAGGGGCTGATCTCGATCGACCTGAGTGCAATTCCTAATCGCCTAACTGGCGCTGGCCGGTATGGCATCGAGATGCTAAAGGCAGTATTGGATCAAAATGACCAAGAGACACTTTCGTTTCTGGGGATTACTAGAAGCGGTGATGGCGATCGTATGACGGCTCTGATTCCGACTTTAAGGTTTGCTGAGTTGGTGCCAAATGGTCGCGTTAGTCGCTTAGCCTACGAACGCCTATTCATGGCTTCGCAACTTCGGCGAAGAAATGTTAAATTGCACCACGGAATTCACTATACTTCGCCAGAGCCATTTGGTGGAAGAGTGGTTGTAACGGTTCACGACACAACCTTTATCGATCATCCAGAGTGGCACGAGCGCACTAAAGTGGGCTTTTTTCGTCATGCAATCGCTAAGGCGGCCAAGCGGGCAGATGCATTGATCTTCCCATCTCAATTCGCCAGAGACCGCTTTGAACTTTTCTATCCTAACAGTGGGGAGCGAGTGGTCATCCCTCATGGAGTGGACGTAAGTCAATTTGGGGTAGTCTCTTCTGAATCGATTGCGGTAACTAAGCTAAGCCATGGAATATCAGATGAATACCTCTTTTATTGTGGCACAATCGAGCCGCGTAAAAATTTAGGGCGCATCCTTGATGCCTTCGCATCTACAAAGATCCCCGGCCTTCAATTTGTTATTGCAGGATTGAGTGGTTGGCGAAATTCGAAATTCTTTGCCACCATGGAGCCCTTCGTGAAGAGCGGTAAAATCAGGGTTTTGGGATATGTCTCTGACGCCGATTTGGGTTCGCTCTATGCCGGCTCGGTTGCAACACTCTATCCCTCTCTCGAGGAGGGATTTGGCCTTCCGGGTTTAGAAGCGTTGGCTATGGGGTCAAAGCTGATAACGTCAGTTGATTCTGCGATGGCCGAATATGCAAATGAATCGACTTATCTTGTGAATCCCTATGATACCGATGAGATCGCTAAGGCGATAATAGGGGTCTATGACCACTTCGGTGGTGGTGAGAGGGATAGATCATTAGGCCTTAGCTCCAAGGATGAACTCCTAGCGAAGTATTCATGGACCATAAGTGGACAACGGCACTTAGAGCTCTATCGTAGTATTCTATCAATTTGAAATGTCGGGGGAGAATTTGCGCGCGCTTGTAACTGGAAGCAGAGGATTTGTCGGACCATATCTCCTGGGGGAACTTCGCCAAAGAGGAATTGAAGCCACGGAGTTGACGCCTGATAGCGATATCTGTGACTTTGAGGTCATTAGTTCTGAAATCGAAAGTTTTGTTGATCTTGGTGGCGAGATGGTGGTTTTTCACCTTGCCGCATTGAGCCATGTCGGAACCTCCTGGCGCGAGCCAGAGAGGTATCTGTCGATAAATGCTGGTGGAACGCTCAATATTCTTAGAGCTATCGCCACTAGGAATGTGAAACTTCGTTTTGTATATGTCTCTTCTTCGGAGGTGTATGGCAACCATAAAGAGCTTGACAAGGTGGACGAGAAAGTCTCGCCGATGCCGCTTAGCCCTTATGCCGCTTCGAAGCTATGCGGGGAGACCTTTGTCCTGCAATATGGTCGTGCCTATGGGCTGGATGCGATAGTTGCACGCCCGTTTAATCATATTGGCCCCAATCAATCGGATAACTTCTTAGTCGCTGCGATTGCCAGGAGACTTTGCCAGGCAAAGCGCGATGGAGGCTCATCGATTCCCGTCGGTAATCTTGATGCAGTCAGAGACTTTCTGGATGTCCGTGATGTGGTTCGAGCGTACGTCGATTTAGCCTTAAAAGGAGAGGCAAACAGCCTCTACAATATCTCGTCTGGTCGCGGAGTCATGGTCTTGGATCTTATAAATCGCATGATTGACCTTTTGGGCGTTGAGATAAAGTTGACCACCGACCCCACCTTGGTCCGACCGGTTGAGGTTGCGCGACTAGTTGGAGATAGTTCAAAGTTGATTCGGGATCTTGACTTCGAAGCGAAATTCAGTCTCGACGAAACCCTATTAGATGTTCTGTCATATTGGCAAGATCGCCTATAGCCCGATTTACGCTCTTTGATAGGTCGTTGCGTGCCACCATAAGACGCTGGAGTCCTAAAAGAGCAAAGCCTACGGTTGAATACGTCAAATCCTTTAGTTCATCGGAAGGGCTTTTGGCCATTTGAACCTCACTTTTTGTCGATCAGTAATCCAGAAATCAATTTTCCAAACAAATTTATGTCCTTGTTTGCCAGCATAACTCAAACAAAGCACTTTCGCTCCCCACTTTGTGTGGGCATTGGCGAATCGACAAGCTAGCCTATTTAGTTCGATATGGCAGTTCCGCCTTTAGTTGTAGTAGTCATGGTAGCCAATGACCCCGGTGATTGGTTCGAAGAGTCGCTTCAAGCAATTGTGGCCTCAGACTACCCGAATTTTTCAGTAATTATCGTTGACAACGGTTCAAGAGTGACTCTCGCCCAAAGGGTGGGGGCATCGCTCCCAAATGCTCTTTTTCTTCGAAACGAGACAAATCTAGGTTTTAGTGCTGCAGTGGATGCTGCGGTGAGGAATGTTACCTCAGCGACATATCTAATGATATGTCACGATGACGCGGCGGTAGCGCCAGATGCAATTTCAATTATGGTCGAAGATGCACTGCGGATGAACGCCTCGATAGTGGCTCCAAAGATCGTTAGCTGGTCTTATCCTGATCGAATTACCTCATTGGGTTTTGACGTTGACCGCACGGCAGCATTGCGATCACGAATCGACGTTGGCGATCTCGACCAGGATCAGTTTCCTATCGTTGAAGAGGTCTTTGCGGCTCCGGGTGCTGCGATGTTGGTGCGATACGATCTCTTTAATGTTCTGGGCGGCTTCGACCCTGAGATCTACCTCTTTGGCGAAGACGTGGAGCTCTCCTATCGTGCGCAATTGGCTGGGGCTCGCGTAATTGCATCTTCTTATGCCAAAGTCCGCCACATGGGGGTCTTGGTCAATGGTGTTGATGGCGCCTATGTCAATTCGAAGTTTCAACCCATAAGGCGTAAATTGCGTCGCGCCGAGCGATCCTATTACGTTCGTGCAAATCAGATGCGATGCATAGTAAACAACTCCTCTGGCTTTGCTCGTCGGTATTCAAAGATCCAACTTTGGCTGCTTGCACTCTTAGAGGCTGCATATTTCGCAGTTTCTGGCCGATGGCGTACCGCTAGGGCCATACTGAAAGGCCTCAGGGACGGAGCAAAAAAATCACCGACTCAATCGGTTCGATGGGAGGTCGGTGCTCAGTCGCGTCTTTTAGATTTTAGAGATATGACTCTAAAGTTGGCGCGAGGATCGGCTCGATTGTCGGCTTTTTTTGCGCATCAGAGGAACACGCGAGCTCAAATTAGGTATGAAGTTGAGCGGTCAAAACGCAACGATCGAGGCGCTTTTTTAGAGAAAGAGAATCTGAGCGAAGACGCCATCGATCCGACATCTTTGGCGACGCGATATGTACAACGTAGGTTTGCTCGCGTAATCCAGGGTCTGATCCTCGTCTTTATACTTGTCGCGGGGCGCCACGTCTTGTTTTCAAATCTACCTGTGTTTGGCCAGTTTGAGCCATTCCCACATGGGACAAGTCTGTTGTCTGACTTCTTTTCAGGGTCGTTGTCTTCCTCTACAATATCGCCTACCTCAGTTCCAGCTGGCTATCTATGGTTGGGCGTGATCGGAACATTCTTCTTTGGGGCAACCGGTCTCTTCTATCACCTTTTCTTGATTGGTTTGGTTGCAACAGGCCTCTTCGGCGCCTTTCGACTGGGTGCACGATATCGCAACCCGCTTTCAGCTTCGATCGCGATGCTTTCGTATTTTTCAACTGGAATATTGACTGGACTGATCTCAGTCGGCACTCTCTTTGGCCTCGTAACGTTTGCCTTTGCACCGTGGATTTTGGGTATCGTATTGGATTTCCAAGAGGAGTTAGCGCCTGGTTCGAAGATTCGTGCTCGATCGTTCTTTAGAGGCGCATTCATCGTCGCTATAGCGACCTCTATCGCGCCGGCTTTTTTTATTGTATTTTTGATCCTGACGTTGGCGGTGATAGCGTCGACTGTCTTTGAGCGCCATTCGATGGCTCAAATTCGATCGATGTTGCGTTTTCTTTTTGGTATTGCTGGGGTCGCTTTAGTCGCGAATGCGACTTGGTTTTTAGGATACATCCATTCGGGCGCAACTGTGGCGTCTCTATTTGGGGCCCAGCCCCCCTTTGATTTAGCGGTTCGGTCGATCTTTGACTTCTCAGTTTCGGGAGGAGCGATGATTAATTCGTTTGCCATCCTCTCGCTTTTGAGCGTGATACTTTCCCCCATTTTTACAAGAGGTCTAAGAACACGTCGGTCGATCCGAGCTTTGATTCTTGCGATCGTCTTTGTCGCTTTTATCATAGGATCTAATGGTGGTGGCTTTGGGTCGGATCCGATTCCCCTCGCCTTTCTTATGCCGTTCCTGGCGGCGATCGTCGCATATTCAACTGCTAATGGCGTAGATGGCCTCTATCGAGACCTCCCCAGAGAGACCTTCGGAGTTCGTCAAATTGCCGGCGCACTTTCAGTGATTGGCCTTTTGGTGGCTTCATTTGGGGTGGGAGCTCCCATATCAGGTGGTCGGTTGGGTCTGCCTGTGAGTGGCTATGGGTCTACATTGGGATGGTCTACATCATCTAAGATCGCATCTTCGCGCCTTCTGTGGATTGGAGATCCAGCTGCAATTCCAGCAGGTAGTTGGTGGTTTGACTCAGGTGTCGGCCTAGCAGTGACCAACTCTCATAGCCTGTCTTTTGAGAACGTCTACACACCGATTCAACTTGGCAAGTATGGGGGTGTTCAAGCCGGTTTAGCTCGAGCATCTTCTTTCGAGACAATTCGGCTGGGATCCTATCTTGCGAGTGAGGGCATCGGAAATCTGATCTATCCGCAGTCTGGGGTATCACCTGCTGTTGCTCGGGTGACTCTTACGCTTTCAAGACAGAAGGACTTGATCCAAGTCTTGACCGATCCAAGCGTAACAGGTTATGTCGTGCATGGTAGGAAGATAGCACACTTCCCATCTCCTCATGGCCCGTCTGCTTCATGGCCACTGTTTTTAGGATCTTTCGAGGTCCTAGTTTGGCTTGGCTTTGTTGACTTAGTCTTTGGTGGCGGTTTTATCTCGTCTCGGGTTGTTACTAGGGTAAGAGTGTCGCTAGCTACCCAAAGGGACCAAAGAAACCAAGGTGCATCTGGAATTGGTGAGAATACCATTGAGAATCCAAAATCCGATCTAGAGGTGCATAGATGATTTTTCAATTGATTCAGTGGAGACCTTCGCCTCTTTTTCACCTAGAGACGTTGTAGTCGTGGATTTCATAAGAAAGTTTTTTCGACTACATAGACGTGAGGGTATTGTCGGCATTTTCTTGGCGGTTTTGCTGATTGGCGTCGTCTTTGCTAACAGTGCATCCAGCAGGGTGCTAGTCAAACAGTCGCAGTTCGTACCTTCTTTTTCGGTCTCTCCGGTCGCGTCTGACTCCTCAACGTGGTACTGCTCGCTTCCTCAGGCTAAGTATTTTGGCAAGAGATCGCTCTCTTTGGTCTTGACCAATACTTCGAAGTTTTCTCAGACTGCTTCAATATACATCTATAGCAAAAACGCTAAGGCCAAGCATCTGAAGATGAAGATTCCTGGAGGGTCCCTTAGACGTTTTGGAATGCGTGGACTTTATAAGAGCGCAACGGGGGTTTCAGCTGATTTTACAGGTGGAGCCGATCTGGTCTCGCTAGTTGCCTCCCTGCCCAGCAGTAATGTCGAAGGATTCTGTCAGCCATCGCCTGGCCCTACCTGGATCGTTCAAGGTTTTAATACGGTCTCGGCCTCTAAGGGATTTCTGTCGATCTTCAACCCGTTCGCTACGGATGCAATTGTAGATATTAGCTTTGTGACACCGACAGGGCCAGTTGATCCAGGTCCGCTTCAGGCTGTAGTAGTCCCAGCATTTTCTTCGATCGACGTTAGATTGGCTGATTGGTTTCAAAATACCCCTGCAATTACAGCCTCAATTCAAACTCGAATCGGAAGAATTGTAGCCGGTGGCTTCGAGGTGCGCTCAGACTCAAAGGCCAATGGGATGGTTTTTGCGAGTACTACCCCTGAGATCTTTGCAAACACTGACTTTCCACTTCTGGTTCAGACCGCCAACCAGAGCGTCGACTTGAATTTGGAAAACCTCTCTTCAAGTCAAAAGAATGTGTTGATCTCAATCAAGACTTTAAGTGCTCAAACTACTGTTAAGGCCCCGGCGATAGGCCATGGGGCGAAGGTATCAACTATTTCCGAGACAGTTCCGCCTCAGAGCTCTCTTGTCGTCCCATTGAAGGCGGTGGCGAGTGTACCAGTGGGCTCTTTTTTCTTCGTTCGAGTTCATTCGAATTATACGGTGGCTGCGCTGGCAACTTTGGCCGGTTCGGATTTAGGTCCCCTGAATGGGTATTTCATTGAGAGTGGCTATGGTAGTTATTGGCCCTCGTGGCTCTCGATGCTTGACATAAGCCCCTTTGGCGCCAAGTATAACCAACTCGCGCTCTATTATGGAGGAGGTCAGGTTGTCTCTGCAAGGGGTTCACAGACAGCGCTATTTTCTAAGGCCTTCGTCGATGGTCAGGCTCCCTCCTCAAAACAGAGTGGAATTGACGCCAATGCCGGCATTGGCGTTGTCCCGTCTCCATCGAGCGTGCAGCTATTTCCAACCACTAACTCTGTTGGCTTTCCCGATCTGTTTACCCTTCGATCTTCGGCACCGACCGAGATGGCTCTTGCCTATGTCACCCCCGAGGGCTCTATAATTCCAATTCCATCTATTCCTTTGGACTGAATTAGGTTCGGACCCCTGGTGACCATGATGAGCTATCTCTTTAGGATTATTCAAGGTTCATATCTTTTCGCGACTTGGATAAGAAGCTGATCAGAATGCACGAGTTGGCTAATTTAATCGTTTTGCCTTGTGGGATATGGCAAGGCGGCCGTAATGTCTCATTTTAGACTTATTGGTTTTTCAAATCTATATGGCAAGATCTTTGAAAAACGAGTGTTTCTTGTGGATGGCAATTGGAGTCGGCGAGGGTCAATTTGACTTTTGGTCGCAATAATCTGGGATCTCTTTGATAGGTGGGTCAGTTCGGTCCAAAACTTTTATTTCGGCCCATTTGAATCTTCGATCTAACCTAGCATGGATCTATGGCTAGATATGGACTTACAATTCCCTTGGATCGAATTCCACTCGGGGAGCAACGTGAAGCAATTAGGCGACTTCGTGAAGTAGGCTACGAAGATCTATGGAGTGCTGAAGTCGGCCAGTATGATGCATTCACGCCGTTGATTCTTGCAAATGAATGGGAGCCAACTTTCAACTTGGGCACCGCTATAGTTCCAGCCTTTACCAGAGGGCCAGCGACTATGGCAATGTCCGCAGCAGCTTTGGCCGAACTAGCACCGGGACGCTTTTACTTGGGAATTGGATCTTCATCAGATGTAATCGTCTCCAAGTGGAATGCATCGGAGTTTGTGCGACCCTATTATAAAACGAGAGATATCGCCCGCTTTTTGCGAGAAGCTTTTGAAGGTGGGAAGGTGGACCGGAAGTTTGACACCTTTGAGATCTCGGGTTTTCGCCTTGCTCAACCGCCTACCGTGCCACCCAAGATATTGATAGCTGCCCTGCGGCCTCAGATGTTAGCTATGGCGGGTCGCGAGTCAGATGGTGCAATAATTAATTGGCTATCGCCCGCGGACGTTGCCAAGGTCGTTCCGTTCGTAGGCGAGAATAAGGAGATTGTGGCTCGCATCTTTGTCGCTCCGGGAGTTGAACGGAATCTACTGTTAGACGCGGGGCGAAGAGCTATAGCTGCCTACCTTAACGTGGGTGTTTACGCAGATTTTCATCGATGGCTAGGCCGTGGGGAAGCTCTGGAACAGATGTGGAGACTATGGGATAGTGGCGATCGAAAGGGTGCCTTGGCTGCAATTCCCGAAGAGATAGTTGACCAGTTAATAGTGAGTGGGACGCCGAGTCAATGTAAAGCTCGCATAGCGGAATATTTTGGCGCCGGGGTTGATGTAGCTGCACTTGCCGTTCTGCCATTCGGTATTGATACCTATGAAGCGGCTCTATCTTTGGCTCCTGGCTCGAGCGAATAAGGGGTCGAGCCCCATCGAAGAGAGATCTCTTTTCGAGACTATTCTTCTTCTCTATTAAAGAGAAAGTGAAGAAATACGTTTGAGAAATAGAGATCTAGGGTTTATTGGGAGCCAACCTAGATTATTGCCATGACAAAGCGGTTTCACTGTGGCTGGGACCGCTTTTAGTCGATGGTGTTGAATGCCTTCGCCCAGAGGGCCTCATAGCCAACTTCTTTTAAAGCTAGATTTGCCGCTTCGAGATACCCTTGGGTGTCACTAGGCAACTTTGTGGTTCTTTCTAAAAGGGCGTTGGTTATTGCATCAACGATCTTGAAGTGTTCTAGCGTCACATCTAGGCGCAGTATTCCGTAGATATAGTCCATGTCCGAGGTGGAATTCAAATCAGGGTATCTTGATTTAGATCCATAAAACCGTACCAATGACGAACATACCGTGCGCGGCGAGAAGGAGCGATCTATAAACAATGTAGATGGCGGGACATTTTCACCTTGTTTTGAATCGGATGGAACCCCTACAATTGCTTTCCATCCGTTTGGATTTTGAAGTCGTTCCCAGGTGGTCTCTACAGACGGTCCATCAGTCCACGCGAGGGTCATTGTTGCTTGATCAAAGCTATATTCGTTATTTGAGTTCTTAGTCAGATCGATAACCGCGCTAAGAAATTCCTCTTTTGACATTGGCTTTCTGCGTTTAGGGAGCATATTGATAAGCATGGCTAAGTTCGCGCCTTTGGCTAGAGTGGAAACGATATCTACCAATGATGATCATAGCCGAAGTTTACTTTAGTTAACTGGCAATGACCCTGTACCTCATGAGTAGAGTTCCGTGGTCTTCTAGGATTGACAGAAGTTCTAATTCGGATCCCGGGATCTGCTCTCCAAGTCCCAAGAATCCACCATGGGAAGATATCTCTAATTTGGGAACGATTGTTAGGGCGATTTCATCTATAAGTTTGTGTGAAAAGGCCAGCTTCAAGAAAGATGGACCACCTTCGAGCGTTATGCGGATGAGATTGTTTTGTCTCAGCCATTTCCGTAGTAGGTTTAGGTCTGGTTCTTTTTCTCCAAGAAGAAGGAGTTGTGGTTCGACGAGGAAGGTGCGTAAAAGCCCAGCGCATTGTGATTTTTGAGAATTAGATGTCACTAGAGTTATTTGATCTTTTGACTCAATGAGCTTGGAGTCACGAATCTTATTTAGATCTCTACCTACCACGACGAGTTGTGGGGATGTGTTGATTCGCCGTAGGTGCATGAGCGCATCGGGTGTCTGTGGTAGGGATGTATACTCTTCGATGATTGCGGTATTCGCACCAATTACAACCGCGTCGGAGAAGGCGCGAATGATAGAGAAGACTTTTCGGTCTGCATGTGTGGAGAGGCCTGCTGATCGGCCGTTTTTTTCAATTGACCCGTTTAAGGAAGAGACCATATTGGCTCTCCAGTGGTCACCATCGATGCAAGTGATCGGTGCATAGATCTTCTCAAGTGATCCTATGGAAGCTTCATCACTTCCGATTATTGGTGAGGCTTCGGGGAATATGAGATTCATGTTGAAGGCGCCTCTTTCTTCTATTTTGATAGTCCTAGACGATTTGTTATGAATGAGGAGGACTCTCTATCGTATACCAATAGAGCGGGGTTTAGTTACCCTTTTGGATTGGCTCAATATTTATCTTTCAATGAGTTATTGCGAGGTCATTTTTTGAAGGTTTTAGATCGGTGCGACGACGCGCTCTCCTTCGTCGCGAAGTTGTGAGAGGCGAGATAGTGCTCGGCCGAATTTCTTGCGATAGCCACTCGATAGAATTGAAGCTGAGAAGAGGCCATTTAGGGATGTGTCTCCGATCATAATTGGTATTCCATGCTCGTAGGCACGATCGGTGAATGTTACAAATCGCAGGCCGGCAGCTAATGAATCAATTGTCTTAGCCTCAGTTACGATTACGAGAGCTAAGCCCTCTAAAAGGCGGGAATACATAATTGGGTGTAGCCTTGTTAGGGCTTCCAGTAGACCAAAAAGGCTGTCGGATGAGACTGCGCTTTGGTTGGGCATTGAAGCCGCCATCGTTACCAGGTCGTCACTAGAGCGCGGTTCATCTTCGATATGAAACTCGGTTGCTCGATAATCGGGGCCGTCAATGGTTAATACCTCAAAGTGGGCGGCTAGCCCTTGAATCTCTCGAAGGAAGTCGTCGGCCGCAAAGCGTCCTTGTCCCAATTTGTCCGGTAGCGTATTGGAAGTCGTGGCGATGTCGACCCCTCGGCGAATTATTCGATTGAGGAGATTAGAGATAAGGACGGTGTCGCCTGGATCGTCAAGTTCGAATTCGTCTATTGCCAGGAACGATAGTTCGGATAGCTTTTCGACGGAAGCCTCAAAGCCGAAGGCTCCAACTACGTTCACTAAGTCAACAAAACTTATAAATGCTTTTGGTACAGTGCAAGCTTGCCACATCGATCCTAAAAGGTGTGTCTTGCCAACACCGAACCCTCCATCTAGATAGAGGCCTTTCCCCGGTTTGGGCTGGGCTTTTAGGCCCAAGGAGCCAATTACTGTTCGCCTTGGCCTTTTTGTCTTTGTCAATATGAACTCGCTAGTGACCTTTTTTGCCAAGCTCTGACTCTCGTAGTTGGGGTTCGGGAAATAGTTATCAAATCGGGTGTTGTTAAAGCGCGATGGTGGAATTAGAAGGTCGAAGGCGGCCGTTACGTCGAAAGGAACATCTCGTTTGGCAATTGAAAGCAAAGTACTCCATTTTGAAAAATATCAAGGACCTAGATCTGTGTCACTTTTTGAAATTCGATACTAATCCCAGTCTAATTTTAGAGATCGACAATACTTCTAGGCAAAGCAAAGTAGCACAATGATCCGACCAGTGTGGATATGGCAGCTTTGTTCTGATGCGACTAGGTGGAAGTTCTGGCTCAAAACTAGCAATATTACTCACGATCGCCAGCTTTTTTCAATATGCGCTTCACTAAATAAGCTGGTATCTTGCTTGAGTGGCCCAACTGATGTGCTGACCAATATTTCAATACCTAAACCAGGCGAACACTTTTGGCTTTCTCGTCAAAACCCCATATGTTTTAGTGATCAAGAAGGGAACGCGATGGTATCACAAGCTTACTCTTGGCCCCATGGGCTCGATGATGCAAGGCGAAACTGCCAGGGGTCACTCTCTTTGATCGTCCAAACTTCAAGACCTTAGATTCCAATGTCTCACATGTCAACGTTGAGCCACTTGGAGTTGGCTAAATCTCACAGAGCTATTGTGGTCAAAGAAGGCAGGTAACTTGGTGAGATTCTAAAGAAGCGGAGTTTTCCGATCACATTTGGACTACTATCTGCCATCGTTTGCCAAGATAATGATATTCCAATTTAGAAACGAAAGATGATCACCTCTACCTGTACCAATCGTGGGGTAAGAACAAAACGCAAGGCGCTTAGAGGGTTTGTGGCCAATTAGAAAAGTGCCAATACGAATGTAGGGCCGATCTAGCTTTGAGATCGGCAAAACTCCAAAAGAGATGGTCGGCAAATAGGACAAAGAAATGCGCCTTGGTGATTATTGGGTTGCAAGATCATCTACTTGTAAGAAGGGAACTCTCCATTCAAGACAGGCACCTTTGAGTGTCTGAGAGGGACGGAGTTCTAGTGTGCCACCAAGTTCGAAGGCGCGTGCCGCCATATTTTTTAGACCTTTGGAGGCCGCCGAACCGGATGGATCAAGTCCCACGCCGTTGTCTTCAACCACAATGACTAGCTGGTTTGAGGCTGAAATACTGATCTGTACTTGGGATGCTCTTGAATGCTTGGCGATATTAGAGATAGCCTCTCTAAGGACCGAGAGGCCATTGGTCGCTAACTTATTGGTTACCATTGTGTCAATAGGTCCGGTGAAAGAGACGCTCGCTTCAAAGCCTAAAACTGGATGCAGCTCTTTAGTAAGTGCTAGAACCTGTGCGCGGAATGAGTATTGTTGGCGAGTCCTTGTCGTTTCGAGCGCAAAGATGGTGGCTCTTATCTTTTTAATCGCCTCGTCTAGGTCATCGATTGCACCTTGGATGCGCTCGTTTGCATCCTCCTCGGCGACTAGTCGTATCGTGGCTTGGAGGGAGAGTCCTATTGCAAAGAGTCTTTGGATTATTTCGTCGTGGAGTTCCCGGGCAATGCGTTCTCTATCTGCTCTGAGTGCGAAGTCGGCGACTGCTGAATGAAGACGAGCGTTCTCGATTGCAATTCCAGCTGCTCTCGCTAGATATCCAGCAAGTATTTCGTCTTCTTGGTCGAACTCTGAATTGTCGATCTTGTTAGTTAGATAGAGGTTGCCGAAGTTGCGCTCCCCGACCATGATGGGAAGTCCGAGAAAACTCGTCATCCTAGGGTGCAACGGAGGAAAACCGAAGCTATCGGGGTGTTTTTGGAGTTCGTCAATTCTCAGTGGTTGCGACTGCGAAATCAATAGGCCAAGGACTCCGTGGCCCTTGGGACGGTCTCCAATCTTGGATTCGTCAGTTTCGTCCATACCAAATGTAATAAATTCAACCAATGATGTACCTGAAGGATCGAGAACGCCTAATGCGCCATAGCGCGCATTGACTAATGTCGCACTTTCGCGCACGAGTGTTTTTAGAACTACCGTAAGCGATAGATCCCTTTCGACAACTAGAACTGCGTCCAAAAGATGCCTTAGCTTTGAAACATCTTTGATCTTGGATAATGACATATCTACAATTTATCTTAATATTAATCTATGTAAGTTACTAATACATTCGGCCCCCCCCTCATGTGCCTAGTGGAATAGGTGGATTAAGTCGTTTTATAGCAAACTAATTGACCAAATTGTAACCCGAGAGCCTTATGCAGGGTGTCTTTGCGGGCCAAAACCACCTTTTTTGGGCGAGCAACGAGACCTCAACTGCTGTAGGTAAAGACCCCAATTATCGTGGCAGTGCAATCGGGGTTTTGGGTAATTCAAGTCTGTTTATAAATTATTTACTAACTTTGGCTATAGTATTGCCACTTTCTCTTTTGAATTTTATGGCAAAGGGGGAGTGGTACAAAGCGTTGGGGAGATAGATGCAGAGAGTCGTTAAAACGGTAAATAATATTGAGTTCTCACAGATAGATACCGTTGGTAAGGTCCCAGATTTGACCAACGGGGGTAGATTTACGGAGATTCCTCTTATTCAGCGAATCGACCCCATCTTCAAAGGTCGCGCACGTTTTGTAGTTGGAGCTAAGTTGCAGCCTGAGGTTAAGGTTGATGTGAGTGAGCTGACTAAGGTCGCGGGATTTTGTCCATTCTGTCCTGGTGCATATGAGAAGTACACCTTTCCGTTCCCAAGTGAGATGGTTGCCGAAGGAAGGATACGCGTAGGAAATGCACTAGTAGTCCCCAATATTCTTGCTTACTCGACCTACTCTTCAGTTGGGATATATGATACATCTAGGCACTTTGTGCCTATCGACGAGTTTGACCATAGTGTCGTTGGCAACGCCTTTTCGGCGATGGTTCGACATGCTAGGGCTATTAGGGATTATGACCACAAAGCGGTCTATAGCTCAATCAATGCGAACTATCTGCCTTCTTCGGGAAGTTCGCTCATCCATCCCCATCTGCAATCTTCCCATGACTACATGCCACTTAGCCATCAGGGCCATTTGATACAGGAGATGGCGTTGCACAAGGAGCGATTCGGAAGAAGTCTGATGGAGGATCTGGTCGAGGCCGAGATCCATCTTGGAGAGCGCTACGTCGGTTCAATTGGAAATGTTGCGTTTTTTGCCCCTTTTGCTCCATCAGGCTTTCGTGAGGTTTGGGGCGTTATTCTTCGACAAGGTGATATACCTCAGATAGATCCGATCGATCTATCTGATCTTGCTCTTGGAATTTCTAAGATCATCTCGGCATATGCAAATTGGAACTTATCGAGTTTTAATTTCGCGTTGACTGGGGGCGGCCCTGATGCTAGAGAGATTTCGGCGAATCCACTCTTTAGAATCGTGGCTCGATCGAACCCAGAGAGTTATTATCGATCCGATGTGACCTATTTTGAAAAGCTCTATAGCGAACTTATGGTCGATGTCACACCTGAGGAGACCGCTAGCGCCCTGCGGGCCTTTTTTTGAACCATGCTATTTGTTTTGAACCATGCTATTTGGCGAAAGATGGGTTAGCGCGTGGCAAATAGATCTGGCACAGGAGGGTCGTCCTTAGTTATTTCCCTGGGTGCCGAGCAAGATTACTCTTTAGCGGATGCGCTTTTAGTTATCAGTTTTTGGCGGTGGCCGCTTGCTTTTGATGTTCCTTATGGTCAAAGAGGTACCTAGTGGTTGCCAATATGGTGATGACAATGGCACTTGCAACATATATGCCAGAAACTAATACGGTGTCACTGCCGGCAGTGATTCCATGTACAAGGATTAAGCAATAGGCAGCGATTGCGAAACGATGAACCATCTTCCAGTTGAAGAGCTTGGTTCTTACCTTTAGCCATGCGGTGAAACCTACTGCTAAGCACAGGTAAAGAGCGACAGTCCCAAGAGCTACGGGAATTGGCCGATAGGCTGACTTGAGGGGTACGAACGCGCCCAGCAGGCCGACCTTGGCGAAACTGTCAGCGATTATCGAGCTAACGTGCAAAAAGAGGAGCACCGATCCAACCCCGGCAAGACTTTTGTGAGCTGAATTCAATGTAATTATATGTGGGAAACTCTTTCGTTTGTTGCGTTTGGGGTGGACCATCCATAGCCCGACTGCAACCAAAAGACTCGTTATTATTACTAGCGCTAACCCTGTGCCTCTAGCTATTAACCATGGCGCAAGTGTCGGCTTTGCTTTGGCGCCTAGCCAGTGTACTAGCTCAAAGCCTCCTACAACTGAGACTGAGCCGACCATTACCGCGAAAAGTATAGATGGAGAATCTTCTTCTATCTCTTCAAGACTATTTTTTTGATCATCGTTGGTCGAAGTGGCCATATTTTCCTACTTGTATCGTGGGTATTATCGACTTGAGGGATTAGCGAGATAAGTTCTTATCGACAAGAAGCTAATGCATAGCAGTTTTATTTCGCAAGTCCGACGCTATATGCAAAATAGGGGAGCGATATATCATGGACTGCCGCGATAGGAACTGATGATTGATCTTTGCTTCGAACTTCCATTGACCCAGCAAACTTTTTTGAGTAGAGAATTTGTTTTTTCGAGGTGATCATGAATGCGCTAATCTTCCGAAAAGCTGCTTGCTCGAGGGCTTTCTTGGAACCTAGGAGAAAAAGGCTCTTGGACCAAACCTCAGCATGTGCTGGGTCTTTTCCAATGACACTTACCGAGACTAAGTCCGAATCCGAGGAGTCCATGGTAGCTGGATCGATTAAGTGGTGTTTTTGTGTGCCGTTTAGGCGCCATGATCGTATCTTCGTGGATGAGGTAGCGACAGAGTTGTTCCCTAGACGAACCATTAGTGGGAGGTTTTCAACAGAGAATGGATTTTCGATATCAACAAACCAAGGTTCCTCGGGGTAGTTCCCGACAAAGGTTACGATATCTCCTCCGGCCTCAATCAAGTGGGGTGAAGATCCAGAGAAATCCTTAAGGAGCCGACTTAGATTCCTAAGTGCAAGCCCTTTGCCAATTCCGCCAAAATCTAGAGGAGGTCCATCTTTTAGGAGCAGATCATGATCTAGGTCATAAAAGATCTCTTTCTCCAAGGCATTCAATCTTCGGGAAGTTGTCTTTGAGGAGGTGTCTTTCATGCTTGATGGGTCATTTATCTCGAGGTCCATCAATTCGAAGCTAACCAAATACCCGGTTTTTTTGAGCGCTCCTAGGATTCTTGGCTCAAAGAGTCCGCTTGTGACTTTATTCGAGCTAATTGCCTCGAAGATCGCCGTCTTGAAGTATTTCGATGGATTTTCAAGAAGGGAGTATTCATTCAAAATCGACAATTCTGAACTATCTCGAAAGCGGCTCCAGGATTGTTCCATCTCTTCTAATGCAATTGATGTCGATTTAGATAGAGAATCCTTTTGTGTTTCGGTAATCTTTGCTTGAAAATTAAAAATTGATCCCATGGCACGAATCGTCCACTTTTGAATTGGCCCTGCGACTGGTTTATCAGTCATCCCAGGAGGCTTGCCCTAGTGGTTGCAGCAGGAATTTGAGCAGTCGGGATTCTAATCACCGGCGCTGGTGAGTTCGCTGATGGCGTTGACGCGCCGCCGGCAGCTCTGGGAGCAGATGTGGCTTGTGAATTTTGAGCAGGAGATGCGAGAGGGCCGAGAGTCGGTACGGGTGTATTTTGAATTTGAGTGATTCCATTTTGGATTGCACCTATAGCACTTTGGTTTCCCGCGCTTTGATTAGCCACCCCAGCAAGTGCATTTGCGGTCTTGTTGACCTCTTGGGCTACTTGATTGATGGACGCGGTAGCTTTTTGGGCGGCCGCTGCTGCGGCTTTAGCGCTAGCGCTAAGGTTGAGCGGATATAGGTGTGTAGGCGTTGATACGAAGTCAACGCCTACATGAGCTCCGATCACCGAGGCTGGTGCGATTATCATGAAGGGAACAACACGTCTCGCCGTATTTTTTATCTTGGTATTTCTCTTTTTGCGAGCCTTTTCGTCCAGTACCTTCCTCACAGATTAATTGTCTCCACCTGAATCGCCGCCCCCATCATCTGACTTGTGCGAGGAAGCCTTGGTGGTAGCAGCCGGTGCGCCTCCCGAAGCCGTCGGCGATGAAGCGACAAATTGTGTTATGGGTTGAGCGGCCACCGAGGCGGATGCCGCTGCTCTCGCGGCTGCAGCTTGAGCTTGAGCTTGAGCTTGGTTTTGGGCGGCAATGGCTGCCTGACTGGCAGCAGCTACAGCTGCTTGCTTGGCGGCAAGTTGACTTTTGGTCTGGGTTAATTGCGCTTGTACGGCTTGTTCTTGCTGACTTAGGGTGCTTATTGCTTTTTGAATGGAAGCTACCTGGGCTTGTTGTGCTGCAACGGGGTCGACTGGTTTCGTTGATGCGGTATTGGTGCTTGAAAACGAGACCTGCGCTTGATGCAGCGCTAATATTGCACCTAGTCCACCTCCAGCTGAAACTAAAACTTTAATCGGGTTAGAGACTTTCAAATTGCCCTCCGGGTCTTACCTAGTCGATTGTTTCGACCATTTCTGGTCACATATTGATTGTCGTCGACTAAGAGCCTTTAACCATGAGCGTTAAGTGAGAATTTTCTAATGTTTTTGAGAAGAATAAAGAAGAATAAAGAAGAATAAAGAAGAATAAAGAAGAATAAAGAAGAATAAAGAAGAATAAAGAAGAATAAAGAAGAATAAATGATTCTCTTTCATGATTTATTTCTTGTACAGAATTAGATAATTCAGGCTAAATGCATAAAGTTCTAATCAGGAGAGTCCGAAAGGTAGTAAGTGATTGATTTGATCAGGATTTTAACTATGGAAATTGGTGAAAGCAACTATTTGCGTTCGGAGGAATATTGACTACAAAGTACGGGCGGGGTTGGGTGTTGCAGCACTATTGGCACTGGTGGGTTCGCTCTCGGTTTTTCTAGACTCTTTGTAGTTAGCGTCATCGGTTGCCTACTACTGCACCAAATCAGAAGGTCTTTCATCGCAGGTCTTGAAGATGGAGCGCGGCTTTTACAACGACGACGATCAGATGAATAAGGCTGTATTGGTAGCGGCAACCTCATCCAGCCAAGCTCACCCGAACTCAGCTGATCTCCAAGACTGTATCTCACTCTCAAGAGGCGAGGACTCTAATTCTTAATGAGTTAATGGCTTCGCTTAATCTGGCTCCTAGTCATTCACTTTGGTTACTCTTGGACCGTGTAAAGCGCGATATTAACTCTTATAATCGATATAGCGAGCAGTTCATCGCTGATTTGGGCGCTGACGAAATTCAACAAGCTTCAGACACCCAAACGCTGGGTAATCTTTAGCCGTTAAATGACATCATGCCAGCAATGGCTACGGTAGAGAAGGAGTCAATTGCTAAATCTAATAGAGCCTTAGCGTCGATGGTCACAAGTCAAACTGTCGACATCGCAATGGTAGCGATAGATGCGGTCCTATTGCTTTTCTTGCTCGGATTTATTAATGTTGGATATCGAAGGGTTATTCATGTCCCGCTGAATGATCTATCTAATTTTCTGGGGGAACTTGCCAATGGTAACGGTGACCTTGGGGTCAACTTGGACAACTCTAGATGTGATGAGATCGGGGAGATTGGCTCTACGTTCAATCGTTTCAAGGATAAGATAGCGGTGACAATCGATAGTGTTGTTGACTCGATCTTTTCGATAATGTAAGAATCTCGAGCAATCAAGGAGACCTCGAGCACTATCGGTGCTAGTTCGACTCAGACCGCGGCGCAATCAGAGGTCGTCTTAGCTTTGAGCGAAGGTGCATTGAATTGAGTTGGTTCGGTTTCGATAGCAACCAAGGGGATGAGGGCTTTAATTGGAGAGATCATTCCCGGGGTGGCACGTTCAGCAGGTGAGACTTCTCGGTGTGGCTTGGAATGCCGCTTTAGCATCTGCAAATCTTGAAAAGGTCCATGATGTTCTCGCTCAGCCAGCAGGTCACTTCAAGACCTCGAAGAGTCTCTCTGTGGAAACAAATGATAATTCACACCAAGAGGCAGCTCTTCGATTTAGGTTGGCGAACTCTTAGGCGTTGAATGCAGAGATCGCTAGCGTCGGGTTAGGCTGATCCATAAAGAAGCATCGGCAGAATCATTTAGCGCGGCTTTGTGGGCGTATGGGCCTTTATTGTTGTTCTAAATGATTCTGACGAACGGGGCAGATTAGACCTATTTTGAGATCTGTTCCTGGTATTTGGCCATGGAGGTAATCCATTTCTGAGTGTTGTTAGCACGGAAGCTGTAAAATCCAAGAACATCTTTATGCGGCAAGATTAGGAATTCTTCTGCCTTTACTGCGGCTATTACAACCTCGGCTACTTGTGAGGGGTCGAGGATATCGCCGGCATCTAAAACTGCTCGCTGTGCAAGCGACTCGGCCTTTGAAGACGCTGTCCTGTCGTCATCTGGAAAGAGCATGTTGGTACGGACTCCCATGGGGCATAAAACGCTAACTCGGATATTGTCTGGCCGATGGTTGATCGCTATCCATTCTGACAGAGCAACAGATGCATGTTTGGTTACTGCATAAGAGAGGGCACCAAGGTTGGTGAGTAAACCAGCGGCGGACGCTGTATTGACTATGTACCCTCCTCCGTTAGAGATCATTGCTGGCAAGAGTGCCTTTGCCGTACGGACTTGAGCCATAAGGTTTACATTCCACGAAGTCTCCCAATCCTCCTCTGAAGTTTCGAGATCACCTGCAAACGAGACGCCAGCATTGGAAAAGAGTATGTCGACGACGCCATGGCGCTTGAGAACTTTTTCACCAAGGTCAGCTATCGCCGAAAGATCTGTCAGGTCGATCGTCTCTGCATATGCTGTGGTTTTGGTTTCTCGTAGTTGACTGACTGTCTTTTCGACATTTGCGGTGTTTTTATCGACACAGATAACAGCACTGGGGTTTTCCATGCCGCATGCTAATGCAATAGCACGGCCAATACCTGATCCAGCTCCAGTTACAAGGACTACTTTATTCTCAATTTCCATGAGCGAATGTTATCGCGCACAACTCAATCGCGCTTGATAAATGACAAATCGCCCACGTTGATTTATAAGGTGGTGCGATTTGTCATAAAAATGGGGTTTAAGCAATCCTATCGAGCAACGGTTGTATGTTTCACTTCATTTAGCTCTGGATGGTTGAAGATCTGATCTAGAACTCTTTCGATGATGGTTGTGGATGATTCCGAGGAGCTGAGCGGCCTTGTCATAATCCTTACAAATGCAGCTTGATCGTCAGAGAAAATTGTGGGTACGCCGAATATTTCGAGCTCTTTGGCTTGGGTTTCATGGAGTTTCTGCACCTCTCTCGAGTAGGTGTGGTTGTCGAGCTCGCTTTGGATTCGTGCGGGGTTAACCCCATGTTCTTCAAGGAGATTTGCGATTTCGCCGAAGTTTTTTAAGCTCTTGGCCTGTTCGTGCCGAAGGGCGAATAGTGCTAGGTGAACACTTGGGAACTCTGTGGGATAGAGTTTTGAGACAATGTAGCCAACCTCGTTTGCCAAAAGGTCATCTGTTTTGTCAGGGTCTTCCCAAATAGATGGCTCGCCTTCTTCAACGTGAACCTGTGACAGATTGAACGGTATGAAACTGACGTCAAAGTCGGCCCCCTCTTTGAGGGCGGTTACAACGTGCTCGTTCATGTTGCGAGCGAAAGGGCATCGATAGTCGAAGTTGACCGAAAATTTGGTTATTTTTGTCATATGTTTCTAATCCCTAATTGTCCCTCTAATATTCCCCAAGGAGTAGGTCGAAGCCTGTAATCACTCCGAAATCTCGGCTGAATGTCAATTTAGATTCCACGAGATTAACGTCTACCCAAAGGCATTCGTCAGACTCTTCATTTTTTGTGAAATTTTGCACGAGTGATTTCATCAAGAAATAGTGCACTTCTTTTTCTAGGTCGGTTTCTAAGGGGTATTTGACTACTTGAGTTTGGTCTTGGACGATCTCTGCTTTAATCCCGGTCTCTTCTTCAACTTCGCGTAACGCAGCTTGTGCTAGCGTTTCGCCAACTTCAACTTTGCCCTTTGGTAGCGTCCAGTCATCATAACGAGGACGGTGAATTAGGCAGATCTCGAGCGACCCGTTAATTCCTTCTCGGAAAACCACACCTCCGGCAGCTGTAATCATTGAACATCTTTCTGTTTGGTAATTGTTTAGATATTGTTTTGTCTCTGAGGGCTTAATAATGAATACCCAACCTTGTGTTGATTGGATTCAATCTATTTTTATACTTTTTGAGATCGGAAATACCTTTTTGATCAGCATTCCATAGCCTATGCCGACCATGGCGCCAGCAAGAACATCAGAGGCATGGTGCATACGAACGTGAATTCGTGAGGGCGCAATTAGAAGTGCGAGACCTAGATAGATTGGCCATAGACGATCGTTGTCACCCAGAATAATAAGACTAGTGAACGCGGCGCTCGCATGGCCCGATGGAAATGAACTCGTCAGTGGTTGGCGTATTTCGTGAGGGCGTTCTCCCTCCCATTCTGGACGCTTGCGGCGAAATATTGTTTTAATCCCCATATTCACAAGTACTGATTCAGCCAAAAGCGCAAAAGCTGCCCTGGTGGCATAGCTGGCGCCACCTTTGCGTACACCTCGTGCTGCCGCTAAGGTAAACCAAATCAATGAGTGGTCCGCGACGTTGGATGCTGCGAATAGGATTTGATTCGCAGCGGGAATATCCCGCAAGGGAAGAAAGAACTTGTCTATTCGTTCGTCGAACGGTGTAAAAAATTCTTGGATATCAATCAATTCGATTCCTCAATCAATTATTTTGATTTAGTTATTTTCGCAGCGCTTTTTATTGGCTACGTGTGTTGCCTTGAAATCACTAATTAGCGCTAGGCTTCCACCCTGGGCCGGACACAGTTCTTGATAGTGGCAGAAACGACACATTCTAGATGGCCGTGGTCGGAAATCTTCCTTCTCGCAGGCGTGGCAGACGGCTTTCCATATTGCCTCTGTCTTGGATTCAAGTCCTCGTAAAACTTGATCTGTAGGGGTGGCGACGATCCGCGTAGCATCCTTGAGATAGATAAGTTGGACGCTTTTGGGTCTGGTGCCTAATACTCTTTCGCACAAAAGCGCGTAGAAATATACCCCCGTCAGACGTTCGTTTTCTTGGATTTGCCCAGGCAATTTACCTGTTTTGTAGTCTGTAACAGTTAGTGACCCATCGTCATTGAGGTCTAGACGGTCTATAACTCCCCTAAGTATCGTGTCGCCGAGCGTAGTTTCTAGACGCAATTCGGTTGCGATTGCATTTACATGTGATGGGTCTTCGGCCTCAAAGTCTTTGAGGACTAATGCTATAGTCTCCTGAAACAGAGCGTCGCGACCGGCTTGACTATGGCCGGGTCCAAGAATGACCTCAAGACTATTGTCAACAAGGGACTCATTCCAGACTTGCCGGACGATTTCAATTGCTGTCTTTTTAGTCCGGTCTTTGGGCTCTATCTGAAAGTACATTCGCTCAAGAACGGCGTGGGTCAATGTACCGCGAATTGTCCAGAGGGTAGTGGGCTGAGGTAGTTTCTCAATGACGGACAAACGAAATGCTAAGCCGCACTCCTTGAAGGAGCTGACCTTCGACGCGGTAATCGAACCTGGTACCTGTAAACCCATTTTTAGAACTTTTCAACTGACTTGCTATGGACTTTAACGCTACCAGAACAGCGACCTTTAATAGTCGTCAATACGAAAGTTGGAAGTTTTGGAATGGTACTATCCAAAACTGTTGAAACCACCCCACGGATATACGGGTGATTCCTGGCTCAGGCTGCTTGAATGCCCAGCGGACACTCAGCTCTTATGCCATCAATACCAGCCGCATTCAAACCAGCCCAGACGACTATCATGGCCGCAGAATTCTTGTCCCTTGAATTTCCTAACCCACAAACATAACAGGAATAGGTTCGTTGGGACAATGCTAAGCGAGTGCTTGGTTCTCGCAGTGCAGCTGAAGTAACCGATAGTCGTCTACCTTGGATGGAGGGGTTGTGGGCCTGAAGCGTGCTTCTAATTCATATAAACACCAGTCTGCTCTTGGCTACGCTATGACAGCATCATCTTTCTTCTTAGCCATGGTTGTCTTAGTGAGAGATTTTGGTTCTAACTCTTCCATGGCGGCCTGGTCGTGGTTCATCACAAATAACTTGGCGTAGTTACATGATTCAACTTGTCGTTTTTGTGCGACGCTGCGATAAGCCTTGGCGGCATATTTTTCTTGGCGCATCGGTAGCCCTTAGAAGTTGATCGTCCACTCTGGGTTTACGTCGAGCCATCTTGCGTTGATAGCGAGAAAGAGGGATCTGGGAGGTTTTTGGTCTTTCAGGATGAGGAAAGTCGTAGGTGTCATCTGTTATGGTAGCAATCTCATTTACTACCCAATCAATCCCTATGATCGCTCCGTTCTTGGGGAGTGGCTCGTGTTTCACTTAGATGACGAAGCTCACTCACCAATCACCAACTCCGTCTTGAAAAGTTCCTTAGAAAAGACGGCTCAGATAAAAAAGGACGCGACCAGACCGGGTGGACGATATTGCCTCCAGCCAGATTTGAGGTTGCCCATAAATAATGGACACATTGACTACGCCGCCTTGGCGGACTCCAATAATGTTAGTTCATAACCAACTGGTGAGACGTTACCGATCTTCGAGTACCGCCTTTTATGGTTATAAAAGTCCATGTAACTCCTAATCCCAGCCCTCAATTCGGACATACCTTCAAATACGTGCCGGTAAAAGTACTCGTGTTTGAAGATCGACCAGAACGATTCAGCTGTTGCATGGTCGTAGCAAGATCCAGTTTTACCCATTGACCGGATAATGCCATTCTGTTCACGGAGTTCCACGACGCGACGATCGGTGAATTGGCTCCCGCGATCGGTATGGAAAATTGCGCCTTGGATATCGTCTCCCCTGAGGGAGATTGCCTGCTGGAGTGCTTCAATGACAAGGCTTGTCCTCATGTGGCGATCGACAGAATATCCAAGCACCCTGCCGGAGTGCTCATCACGAATAGCACAAAGGTAGGCAAATCCCTCTCCAACTCGCAAATAAGTGATATCCGAGGTAAGAACGGCATTTAGATATCCCTTGTCGAAGTCACGTTCGACGAGGTCACTGGGATAACAAGCCTTTGGATCAGCGGTAGTGGTTTTGACTTTGAATGATCTGGGGGATATACCCTCTATTCCAAGATCTCTCATCCGAGTTGCAACGCTGTTTTTACTGATTACCTCCCCGCGATCGTGAAGCTCAGCGGTGATTCTTGGAGCGCCATAAGTTCCATTAGATTCCCTGTGAATGGAGAGTATCTTTGCCTCAAGGTCATTTCTAGCCACCTTGGCATCGGCTGGGTTCTCTAACCGATGTAGCCAGGCATAGTAGCCAGATCGAGACACTTCAAGTAGTCGCGCCATTCGTGCTATCTCAAAGTTAGCGCACTCCGCTTCCATCAGGGCAAATCTTTCTTGTTTGCTTGCTTGGCTGCGAAGTACGCGGCTGCTTTTCCCAGGAACTCATTATCTTTTTTGAGCTCTGCCATCTCACGACGAAGCTTTATGAGTTCTCTTCTTTCATCAGCGCTCAGTGGTCCTTCATTGACACTAGAAGCTGCCTCTAGACGTATTCGTTCATCTTTTACCCACCTATATAGAGCCTCTTGGGAAATAGATAGCTCACTAGCTACCTCTGGAATGAACGTGGCGGAATCTATAACTCGATGAGCAGCTTCAGTCTTGAACTCAAGGGTGAATTTACGCCTTGTTGCTCCCATGATGACATCCTTTCTACCAACAATCTATGTTGGCTTAACAGGTGTCCACTAAATCTGGGGAACCTCAGACACCAACAACTACTATTGAACTCAATTGGCTGGGTCAATTTTTATCGCTGATGGTGGGTAAAAAAACGTCGCAGTTTACAAAGACGAGCTTGGTAAGCGTTACCACCTTCTCCGAGAGTGCACCAATCTGGCCTTCGAGTTCACTAACCCGTGCTCGAAGCTCGGCGTTCTCCGCTTGAAGACGGGCATTATCGTGGGCCAAGTGCGCGTTGTCATCAGCCAGACGTTCTATCTCTGCCCGCAAGTACGCTGTCTCAGTTGTATTCAAACTGTCCATGACTACCAGTTAACACTATCTAGCGCTTCGTGTTCAGTCCCTGTTTTCGTCAGGGGTGGTACGGGTTCACCGAACGTTTACCTTTCTTTTCGTTGGTTGTAGCGTTTAGGAAAGCCTTCTCCAGCTATCTGATTCGATTAAATCATTTTGGGTCGCCTGAAAACGCTAATCTAGCTATGGTTTTAATATGAAAGCTAAACTTGACGAAATTCGCCAGATATTGACGGAGCCAGGGCAAAGATTTGAAATTACCGATACGCACATTCGAGGGACGACCTATCGGACTTGGAGTCAAACCCCAAATTCTCTCAGAGATATTTTGGAACGATCGACAAAGCACGCAAGCGCGACCTACCTGGTCTATGAAGACGAACGAATAACCTACCAGGAACATCTAGCTCTTGTAGCTAAGACCGCCCACGGGCTGATAGCTCTCGGCGTCAAAAAAGGCGATCGGGTTGTGATTTCTATGAGAAATTACCCGGAATGGATCATTTCGTTTTGGGCGATATCGTCAATTGGTGCCATCGCTGTTCCGCTAAACGCCTGGTGGACACAGCAAGAGCTGGAATATGGCATCGCCGATTCAATGGCCAAAGTGGTAATTGTCGACGCCCAACGTTATAGCCGGATTGTGCCCTCGATAAAAGGACTTGTTGAAACACTCCAAGAGATAACTATTTTGGTCGTTAGGTGCAACGAGGCAACCTTTGCCGATCTAGAGATTCCCGATCTTGGCGATTCAGACAGTTCCCTTAAAATCTTGGACTTTGGCAAGGTGATTGATGGTTATTGCGACCTCCTTCCTCAAGTTGAAATCCTTCCCGACGACCCCGTAACGATCTTCTATACATCTGGCACCACAGGCGCTCCGAAAGGAGCCCTTGGAACTCACCGCAACATTTGCACCAACCTAATAAGCGTTCTTTACATATCGGCTCGAAACCAAATGGCATATCCGTCAAGCCAAAGGACTGCCCTTGATTCAAATGGAGACAAACAACAAAATGCATACCTCTTATCGGTTCCACTCTTTCATGCCACAGGCTGCCACGGTGTATTGATACCAAATACCTTTGCTGGATCGAAGATAATCATGATGTATCGCTGGAACCCAGAGCGAGCACTGGAATTGATCGAACGAGAAAAAGTCACCGCATTTGGGGGTGTGCCGACGATGGTTTGGCAGGTCCTAAATTCGCGCGACTTTCCTATGAGAGATACCTCAAGCGTCAAACTGATTACCTATGGAGGATCGCCTTGCCCACCTGAGTTAGTGCGAAAGATAAAAGAAAACTTTCCCATGGGTAGTCCTTCGAATGGATACGGTCTGACCGAAACCTCCTCGGTTGCAACCATGAACTCCGGCGATGACTATTTAGAAAAACCAGATTCTGTTGGTTTGCCATTGCCCGTCGTAGAGTTAGCAGTTGTGAACGATAGCGGCGACCAGCTAGGCCCTAATCAAGTAGGTGAACTCATTATCAAGGGTCCCAATATCGTTGACGGCTATTGGAATAAACCTCAAGCAACAAAAGACTCATTCAGGGATGGATGGTTCTATAGCGGCGACTTAGCCTACGTGGATGAAGAAGACTTTGTCTATATTGTCGATCGAGCAAAGGACATGGTTATCAGAGGAGGCGAGAACATCTATTCCATCGAAGTTGAGTCCGTATTGTATGACTTTCCCGGAGTGGTCGACGCAGCCATCATTGGAATACCGGACTTAGTTATGGGGGAGGAGGTCGCAGCCATCGTAACTTGCAATCCGGGGATCTCAATCAGCGAACAGGACTTAAGATCCTACGTAGCCCAACATCTAGCCGCTTTTAAGGTTCCCAAATACATCTTCTTTTACGACCAGCTGCTCCCGCGTAACCCGACTGGCAAGATCCTAAAGAGGCAACTTCGGGAAGAAGTTAGCCGAACGATCCTAGATCAACCTTCTTCACTCGGCTAAAACATCACTTTGGAAGAGGGATATGCAACTATCTCCCAGTTCTCCCCTTTCTCCATTTCTATTAACTGTTCGGCTAAAGGTCAACTTGGAGTTAGGGCTCTCGGCCCGGGAGTTCTAACGACGAGAGATCACGTCAATTGCATAAGGGGCCACAATTTGACAACAGGAGCTAATAAACCAAGAAGATTAAAGGCTTGGATCAAAGACGATAATTGAAATTTTAATGTTGAAACCCCTAATCAAACAACGAAAAGAGATCGGGTAATCGAGGGATTGCTGAAAGCACCAAGATGGCTACCGTTGAAACTGAGTGATAAGTAGTGAGCTCACTCATTGCGATTTCACCTTTTTCAAGGTTCTCGTCTCGAACTTCATTCTCACTTGTCCGAGAGTTGTTCTCGTCTCTTTGAGCATGGCCAGTATTGCTACTGGTCTTATGCGCTCTCTTGCGATGATGAGTCGTCCCATCATCGCTACTACCGATAAACAGATAATAAAAAGAAGGGTAACCGATTCCAATACTACGTATTGGAATCAAACCTCTTTAGTTCGAATTCAATGGAGCTAAGAACACAACTTTCAGATCCAATTACGGGACTGCTTATTTCTTTGGATCCAAAGAAACGCTCAAGGGGAGCTCTTGAATTCTAAGCAACCATTTTGAGTAAATGCGTTGCTGTCGAATACGCCAAAACGGTCATTTCACAATGGCCCCTATGGTAGGTTAAAAGCACTGGTAAAGAGTTACTGGAATGATTGGTAAAGAGTTTTGGAATACTCACCAAGACCCCAGACGGAGCACAACAAGAACTTTGGGCGCTATTGTGCGCCTAACCTGCGATCCGTGAGCTAATCGTCGCAGCTGGCGAGATGACAAAGTAAGACCCGCTACTAATCTCATTTATCACTGGTCTTGATGCAGTGCGCGGCCCGGTTGGAGACCCGGCCGCTTCCCCCCCCCCTTCTCTCACAAACGATTGACCAATGCATAGGCGCCACACTTAGAGTTATCGCTTCGGTCAAAAATAGGCAATGTCATGGCGGGTCAAATCCTCGCCACGCCAAGCGGACTCTTCGTTATTCGAGCCGGCCCGCTGACCCAACTAAACGACCTATCCCAAGAGGATCCCTAACACTGGTGATGCTACCTCTGAGTGTAATGTCTCAACCTTAAGTTGAGGGTATCGGGTTCCCCAGTAGGAACAACCGAAGCAGAACTTATCTTGGTCTTTGCCATGGATACCCTCTTAATGCGTCTCAACCCGCCGCTTCGATTGCGTTCCAACCCTCGATTAGTCAAGCGCAAGGTCCTGAAGTGGGCGATCAAACGCTTTTATCACCACAGTTGGCCTAAACTTGAGCATCCGCCTCAGATCTGTGTGCCGGTGTTCAACTGAGCGGTATTGAACTAAGTCCAAGCAGAGATTGGATTTGGATTTTTACGACCCCGCCACGGGGTTCGCTTTTGGAAGTCGCACAGTTACTACGGCTCCGCCTTGATCGTGGTTTCTTGCCTCCACTTCGCCTCCGTGAGCCACCACCAGATGTTTAACCAAACTTAAACCTAGGCCAAAGTTATTTGAGCCAGGACTAGTGCTGACAAAAGGCTCGAAGACGTGGTCGAGAATCTCCCGATCGAAGCCGTCACCATGATCACGAATGGCAATTATGGCCTGTGTGGAACTTTGATCGATAGTTATCTCAACGATACCTCCAGGTCTGCTATGTCGAATCGCATTTAACGTCAGATTCTCCCATATTTCGCAGATTCTCACTGGGTCAACGTAGGCATGGACATCTTGGGTGACATCTAGAACGAGTCGGACCTGGGCGGCACTTGCCTGTGGTGAGAGATTTGTGAGAGTTGCGGAGATGACTGATTCCAAATCACTATCGGTCAATTTAAGGGGAATGGTTTTGCTTTGGCCTTGTGCCACCTTGAGGAGGCCATCGGTCAGATAGATGAGATTGTCGACTCTTTTTTCAATTCGATCCATCAAAATCGCCGGGTCGCTCCCGAACGAGCTAGACCATCGGGAGTCGAGTTCCGCTTTCATCCCAGCTAAGGGCGTTCGCAATTCGTGGCTAGCGGAAGCGATAAATCGACGCTGCAGTTGGGTGGAGTCGTGGATTTTAGTTAAAAATTCATTTAGGGTGTCGGCCAAAGCAGCCAGCTCATCGCCGGTTCCGGGGTTGCTGAGTCGATCCATCGAGTGGCCCTTTGAGAGATCCTGTGCCTGCTTTCGCATTCGTTCTACAGGTTTTAGCACGATCGAGGCGAGTAATCCTGCACCAAGGCTTGCAAATATTATTGCGCTGATGCCTCCGATAGCCAGGAGTTCCTCAGCGATATTGAGCGAATCGTCAACTTTGTCAGTAGAGCTCCCAACGATAGCTAGCTCACCGTGAGTCGATGGGATCTTCTCAATTAGAAGAATATAGGGGCTCGATGAACCTTGGTGGGGGAGGGTAATGTAGTACGGTTTGCCAAGGTGTCCATTCATTTGGCTCCAGGTCAACAGTGCTTTAGCGCCTGCTACCTTGGTTGTATATAAGATCCTTAGATTCTTTGACAATACCTGAGATACCGATTGATCCGGAACCAGAATTATCTTTTTGCCGCTGGTGTTTAGTTGGATTAAGTGGCGTTGTGTGGCAATCTGAAGGCGATCCATCCGCCCCCTCAGAGAGCGCTCCAGGGTAGCTCTAGTAGCGGAGCCGACATATGCGTCAAATCCAATGCTCGCTACGACAGTGATAAATAAGGTGAGCGCGGCCACGGATAAGACTATCCGCATTCTCATCGACAATTCAGTCGTTCCAATTTTCATCTAGACACCAGCCAACACAGTAGATCGTTTTTATGAACGGCCTACCGGTTTCGGCCTGAAGTTTTCTTCGAAGCTGGTGAATGTGCCAGTCCAGTGTGGCGTTGGAGAGCGTAGTTCCCTTGTTTTGTAGTATCAGCTCCACGGATCTACGTGTAAGGACGACCCCAGGCCGCCTTAGAAATAGGTCTAGTATCTCGAACTCTCGTGGTCGTAGGATTATGGTATTATCGCGATAAGTAACGCTTCGGTCGATGGGACTTAGAGCAAGGTCGCCGAATTTGTCGACTTCGTTTCCGCCAGACGATCGCGCCAACGATTTGTTTTCGTTAGCGCGATCGCCCCTTCGAAGGATCGCATGCAATCTTGCTTTGAGTTCCGCGAAACCAAATGGCTTTACCAGATAATCATCGGCGCCGAGTTCTAACCCGTTGACTACGTCTTCGACGCCGCCGAGGGAGGTGATCATCAAGATCGCTAGTTCGGGCCAGCCCTGAACTGCAATCTTGCAGACCTCCAGCCCTGACATTCCTGGTAGGAGTATGTCTAGGATCAAGATGTCAAAGTAATTTTTGCTTAGTTCTTGTATCGCTAACTCGCCACTATTTGAGATCGTGACGCGATAGTATTCCTGTTCCATTCGACGCGCAAGCGCACTGGCGAGTTCAAGGTCGTCCTCAACCAGGAGGACTCTACCAATCCACTCGTCGCCCTTTGGTGAACTAACTGCCTTTTGCATATGATCCAAAGACTCCATGGCTAAATTGCGCTTGCTCCACTCATATAGGAGTTGCCTTGACTTTGAAGTTGAGAAATCGCAGTACTTATAGTCATACCACCAGTTACAGCTTGTTGAAACGCTGAGTCAAGTTCTGCCTGGACCTGTGCGTAACGGTCGCTTACTGGGCGTCCATAGGTATATGGCGACTGCATCGCTTTAACCGATGCAGCTAGTCCAGAGTGGGTCGAGAGAAACGAGGCCGGAAGGGCACTAGCGCCGGTTTGGGTTTCGGGAGCAAAGCCAGTATTTTCATCCCAATATACTTGCTGTGCTGGTTGAAGCCACCACGATACAAAGGTCCATGCTGCTTGGTCTTGTGCTGGACTGTGTCCCTTTGGGAGTACAAAGCCGAGCCCTTGGACCAGATTGGCCGCATGACCAGTTGAGCCAGCGGGTTCAACGAATGCTCCTACCTTGAACTTTCCACCGACCGCATCTAGCAGCTTTTGCTCACCAGCTGATGTGCCATCGATCATTGCCATATGGCCCGATGCCAGATCTTGTCGCAGCGTTGTACCATGGTCAAGGACTAGATCCCCTGAGGAGTATAGATTTTTGAAGTAAGTAAATGTTGAGGTTGTGGCGGCGTTATTGAAATTTACCGACGTTCCAACGGCGTTTCCGCCGGCGAGCATACTTCCACCGTTGCTTAGAATCGCTGGAAGTATATGGGCCGAGGAGTCCTTCCAACCGATTGGAATAACAGTTGAACTCTTTAGTTTGGCAGCGTCGGTTGCAAGTTGAGCCCACGTGGTTGGCGCTGTCGTGATGCCGGCGGCTTGGAAGAGAGTTTCATTGTAGAAGACCTCTGAGACCTTCGCGCTAGCCAAGATTCGATAGTGCTGTCCTTGGACTAAACCATTAGTCCAAACCGATGGGAAGACATTGGATTGGGTTAGCTCACTGGATCCCTTTAGGTAGGAGTTCCATGAAACTAAGGCACCTCCCTTTACGAGTGTCCCATCGTAGTGGCTAATTTCAGCTAGCGTTGGCGGATTTCCAGCGGCAATTGCAGCTGGAAGTTTTGATGACGCCTTCGTCACAACTACCTTGACCGTGATATTTGGATGGCTCGCATTGAACTTGTCGACGAGAGCCGTGACTGCAGCGCCAACTGGGCCGCCATTATGTGATTCCCAGAGAGAAAATGAAACGGGTGCTGCCGTGGTTGCGGCCTTGGTAGTAGCTGTTGACGCGGATGCGCTTGAGTTTCCACATGCGCTAAGGATTATTGCTGCCGCAGCTGCAGAGCCGAGTAGATTCCTCCTTGTCTTGGACTTCGCGAAATTCCAGGTAGCCATGGAAGATTGGATGGAATTTGGATCAACTTTAGATTTTTTGGCTCTTTGCGAAGCTTGCATTGTTAGAATTAACCTTTCGACTATGTCTTAGTAGTTGTTTTGTAGATGGTCGTCGACGTTCGGAGTCGATGGCCATCTTTTTTTGGGTGGTAAATTCGCACTGCCGCCAGCTCCTTGGATCTCTTGATTACACAAGGGGTATGGTCGGAGCTAGAGGTGTATTCGAATAGGGGTCAGATATTGACCCCGCTATCTCTTCCAGCAACCCCCGCCACGATGTGGCGTTGCAGAAGGAAGAAGAGGATTACGATCGGCGTAAGTGCCAAGATCGCCGCTGAGGTCAATTTTCTCCAGTTTGCCTCGAACGTTTGCATGTAATGGCTCAATGCCACTTCGATAGGTTGAACAGAATGTGAAGTGGTCATAATTAGGGGCCATTGAAATTGGTTCCATGAGGAGATGAAGGTTAGAAGGGCCACGGTTAGTACCGCTGGTTTGGCCAAGGGCACTGCCACCTTGATAATGTACCTTAGATGTCCAACGCCTTCCAATCGGGCTGCTTCCCAATACTCCCTGGGAAGGCTCTTGAAAAATTGCCTAAACAGAAAGACTCCAAAGGTGGATGCCGCAAATGGTATGATCTGAATTATGTAGGTGTTGAGGAGGTGTAGATGGAGCGCTATTGAATATTGTGGAATCAAAAGGGCTTGGGTTGGGAGCATCATTACGCCTACGATCATTATGAAAAAGACCGATGATCCTCGAAATTTGATTTCAGAGAGTGCGTAACCAGCCATTGCCGAGGTGATCAGGACTAACAGGACGGTCGATCCGGCGATTAAGACGGTATTGGCAATGTAGTGAAGCCAATTCGTATGGGTGACGACGTAGCTAAATGCGCCGGTGTGCATCGCTGGCGTTAGCCGAGGTGGTATCGAAAATACTCCCCCATGGGTATTGAATGCTGTTACCACCATCCAATAAAGTGGAAATGCAAATATACAACTTACAAGAACCACGAAGATTCGATTGACAATGCGTCCAGGGGTCATAGCGGTAGCTTTCATCGGTAGAAGACGATTCGATCTGAGATCCACTTCTGGACCATTGTAAGTGTGAGGATTATGAAGAACAAGATGAAGCTCATCGCCGCCGCCAGACTGAAGTGGAGATAGGTAAAGGCCGTTTGAAAGATCAATACTGCATCAGTCGTAGTTGAGAATGCTGGACCACCAGCTCCTCCGTGTGCACCGCCGGTCATCGTGTAGATCTGGGAGAATGCTTGCCAAGTATTTACAGTTGAAAGAATGACCACAAAGAAGGTAGTAGGTGAGATCAGTGGCCATATGACTCGCCGAAAGATCCTATATTTCTTCGCTCCGTCTAGAGTTGCGACCTCTATAAGTTCACGGGGAACCCTAGATAGCCCAGCCAGAAAGATGATTACGTATAGTCCAAGAGAGTGCCACAGGGAATCTATCATGACGGCTGGTAGTGCCCAAGTGGTACTTTCGAGCCATCCGAGTGCCGGAAGATGAAGTAGGCTTAGTACGTAGTTTGCCAGGCCAAAGTGTGGATTAAAGACCCAAACCCATATGATCGAAGTGGCTACTACAGGGGTAACGTGAGGCAGAAAGACGGCAGCTCGCCAGATGCCACCTCGCTTGGATTGCATACCATCTCTAAGCAACATTGCGACCGCTAGTGACAATAGGGTCGTGGCAGGAATCATTACCAGTGTGTAATAGGCAGAATTGACAAGAGATCGCCAAAATAACGGCTGGTGAAATAGGATTCTAAAGTTTTTGAGGCCGACGAAATTTGCCGTAGGTGAAAGTATGCCCCAGTGGAAGAAGCTTATGACCAACAGATAGGCTGCAGGTATATAGAAAAAGACCAGAAAGACTGCACCAGCAGGAAGGATCAAGCCATAGCCAACGAGCTTCTCCTTAACCATCAGTGCCATATCTCGCTGACGTTCGAATCTACGAGGTTTAGTAGCTTCTAGCTTTAGGTCTACCCCTGGAAGGGTAGTTGGTCTGTTGGAGATCTTTAGAGCCATTTCGATTTAGACACGCTTTCTGGAATTGATTTCATCTCGATTGGATTTGCACTTTTTGTGGTCATTGTTCTATCCAACTAGTGACTCTGCCTTGACTTCATCTATATCAAGCAATCGATCTAAAGCGTTTCCACTAAGGGCGTCGAAGAAGCGTAGGTCGCTAGGGCGCGCGAAGAGGGCTATCTTTTCACCGATTCGTGGGGTGGAATCTGGGGGAAGCTTAGCAATAAAGTTTTGGCTACTGCTGGGACCCTCTATTTTGAAATAGGTTTGCAGTTGGCTTCCCATTTGTTCTACCAATTGGATTTCGCCTACGATTTTTGCGTCGTTTTCGTCGCCGACTAGAGAGAGTAGCTCTGGTCGTATCCCGAGTAGGACCTTTTTATTTAGGTGTGAGCCTACTACTCGGGCTGCCTCTCTGGGAAGCGATATAGCCTCTCCGCCCCTAATGCGATCGCCATCGGTACGCAGTTCAACCTCAGTCAAGTTCATTCCTGGGGAGCCAATAAATTTTGCCACGAACGAGTCGGCCGGGGAGTTGTAGATCTCTCTTGGTTTTGCAACTTGCTTTATGGTTCCATTGTGCATGACGACGATGCGGTCAGCCAGGGTCAGGGCTTCGCCTTGATCATGGGTTACATATATTGTTGTGATGCCAAGTGAGTGATGGAGTTTGCCTATCTCGATTCGCATCTGCTCTCTGAGATTTGCATCTAAATTAGAGAGAGGTTCGTCCATCAAAAAGACCGAAGGTCTACCCACCAGGGCCCTACCAAGAGCGACCCGTTGGCGTTGACCACCCGATAGCTCCCTGGGCTTGCGTCGTTTCATCGCGCTTAGTTCGAGCATCTCAAGAACTTCATCCACGCGAATTGCAGCCTCGACCTTTGTGGTTCCTCGAGATCTTAGGCCAAATGCAAGGTTCTCAAAGACCGACATATGTGGATAGAGGGCGTAGTTCTGAAAGACCATGCCAACGTTGCGTCGATCACCAGGGATATCATTCATCACTTTGTCGCCAAATTTGATGCTCCCTGAGGTTATCTTCTCGAGACCTGCGATCATTCGGAGAGTTGTGGTTTTGCCACAGCCAGATGGCCCTAGGAGGACGACGAATTCACCGTTTTCAATTTCAAGGTTGATCCCATCTACGACAGCCGTTCCGGCCTTTCCGTAGGATTTAGTCAGTGATTCCAGCATTATGGATGTCAAGGTATGATCACCTTTCGATTTCTGTAAAACTACTTCTCTAGGTAGACGACATAATTGCCGATTCCTCTTCTGTACCTATTTTCTATTTGGTGTGAATTAATTGGGGTTATATCCAAAGGTACCCAGGGCTGAATATTTCGTGAATTAGTCCTTTGCTAAATTGTTAACCTTTGGCATTTTAGCTTCATATGGTAAGTAAGACCTTGATGGGGGCCATTCGAAAGATTTTGGCCCATCAAAGGATCGATCCCTTGGGTCGGTGAATTCGGTAGGTGATTTGTAGCTTTCACATCTATGGCTTGGATGAGCTTTCTTTGGCCTTGGTTGCAACCCTACTGGGCTAGATTCTTAGATTTCCCTAAGGTTTTATGTGATCACCTTGAAGGTGTAGATATGATAGTTCTGAATTTTTTAAATTTGAGCTCTCGATCTAAATTTTCGAGCCACGTCTTCCTTACAATCTGCTCAGGAAGTATTTTGCTTTCGAAGCCTTGTCTCCTTGAGGTTAAAGTCTCCATTTTGGCGGTTCGCCATTCGACGTGGTTTCGGTAGAAGTTTTAGATGGATCTCTTCAATTGTGTTCTCAACCGTGCTTTTCAATTGCGGATGGCTACTTGAACTGAATAGTAGCTAAGGTTTTGATGGTGGCCTTTCACCTGTCTCTAATTTACCCTCTGGGCCTATTGGCGCTTTTTTTCTTAGGGGGTAGGTCTCTATTCGCTGGAAAGGGCCAGAGTGATGATTTGGATTCCGGATCACTTTTTGCCCTAGGTGAGTTGGGTATCTCTATAATCATTCCTGCTCGTAATGAAGAAAAAAGTATTGGCGACTGTCTTGATGCGATTCGCAGCGCTGATCTTGCAAGACATTTTTCATCCTTTGAGGTCTTGGTGGTCGATGATGATTCGTCGGATGGTACGGCGACTATCGCAAGCGCAAAGGGGGCGAAGGTAATTTCATCGACAGAACTTCCACCGAGTTGGATCGGTAAAAACTTCGCTTGCCACCTCGGCTCTGAGGCGACGAGCAATCCGATAATGGTATTTTTAGATGCCGATGTTAGGATTCAAAGCGGAGTCCTTAGGTTAATTAGCGATGTTGTTGAGGCGAAGGTCGACCTTTATTCGGTCCAACCGTTTCATTTCTGTTTCACCTTGGGTGAATCCTTTGCTCTCTTTTTCAATTTGGTCGCCCTTTTATCCTCCGGGGCGATCTCATTTTTCAAATCAAAGCGGCCCAAGGCGATCTTTGGTCCAGTACTTATTACCACTCGAGAGAGCTATAGCAAAAGTGGTGGACATGCCGAGGTCCATGACCAAATAGTTGAAGATGTAGCCCTAGCGCAACTTTATCAAGAGGCTGGTTTGGCCATCGGGGTTACATCCTCTAGAAAAGTGGCTTGGTTTAGGATGTATCCAGATGGTTTTAGCTCTATGGTGGCGGGGTTCACAAAGAACTTCGCCAAAGGAGCAAGGAGTGTCGCCGGACTATCATTTTTAGCAACTTTTGTTGTTATTACGATGTGGCTCTATCCGATTCCACAATTGTTTTTCTCCTCTGGTCGCCAGGGCTTTTTTATCGCAATCGGGGGATACCTCTTTGGGGCCGTAACGGTTTGGATTGCAAGTCGTGAAATAGGTAGGTATTCATCGGTGCTCTTTTTCCTTTATCCGATTGCTCTTTTCGTCTTTCTCTGGGTATTGGTGCGCTCGGGTTTCAAGGTGATCTTTGGGGGCGAGGTTTCATGGAAGGGGAGGTCGCTTCAAAGATAGGCTACCGATTTAGAAGTTGTGCCCGACCTAACGGAGAAGTCTGAACCAACGGGAGCGCAATCGGTTTCCGTGAGGGAGGGGTCAAGCGACCTAATTCTTTCTCGGTCTACCTGATTTACCTCTTGGGAGTTTCTGGTTTTCTATGTACTTCTTCACTTCCTCTAATGGGGCTCCACCACAAGACACTATCGACTAGGAGGGCGACCAAAAGTGCTCCCCCCACAAAGCCTCTCGGACTTCCGGCCAGTTCTTTGCCCTTACTCTCATGGCGATAAGTGTCTTCATGGACATCACCAGTCTCGACAGGGCAACTTTAGCTGCGTTGGTGATCAGTAGGTGGGTAGGTGATCAGTAGGTGGGTAGGTGATCAGTAGCTGCGTTGGTGATCAGTAGGTGGGCATGATCGCCGTCTGTCTCAAAAGCATCAAGGGTGGAATCGAAACGAGTACACACCTCAAGAATCGCAGATCTGATCTCGTCACTAACTCTCTCGGTCATGACATTACGTCGATATTTAGGTACCAAGACGATGTGTGCATGTAATTGATATACCACATGCCTTCCATTGCGCCAATCATCGTCATGTAGTGAAATATAGTCCTTAGTAGATAATGCTATATTAGTTATCAAATGGCTAGTAAAAGCGCAGAGTATACAACAGCTATCGTGTCCGTCACTCTGACAGGGGCCTCTTATCGTCTAGCCCATGACTCGTGCCATAGGGCAGCATTGTTATGGAACCAAGCGGTCAATTGGGTCCATGGCGAATGGAAAGCCAAGCGCTCTCCTAATAAGTACGACATTCAAGGGTTTCTCAACTCGATACCTCGCCAAGACCGTCCATTACACGCCC
>NZ_JXYS01000017.1 GCF_000949295.1 Acidithrix ferrooxidans | reverse complement strand
GGTGTCGATCTAGGACTAAGGTCACTTGCTACTATCGCAGACAGCAATGGTAGCATGACAGCTATTCCTAACCCCGCTCCGCTCAGAGCTACTATGAATGAGCGTCGTAGGGTTGGGCGCAATCTCATCCGACGGATACCCGGATCACACGGTCACAGGCAAGCGAAAGCCAAGCTTGTCAAGTTAGACCGTAAAGCCGTATACGTCCGTCGTGAAAGTATCCATCAGTTAACCTGTTACCTGGTGGATAACTACAGCGAAGTTAAGATTGAAGACCTTAACATCGCTGCCATGGGTCGAAGTATGGGAAGACGGGCATTGCGCCGTTCGGTATCTGATGCCGGACTCGGAGCCTTCAAACCAACGCTTACCTATAAGGCCGAACGTGCCGGAGTCAAGGTAGTCGTTGTAGATCGCTTCTTTCCCTCGTCGCAAATCCACCACAACTGCACAGGCAGACTCACGGGTGCAAAGCTCGCAAAGAGACTTATCTGTGATACTTGTCATGTTGAGGTGGATCGAGATGAGAATGCTTCATTGAATATCCGCGACTGGTCGGTTATCAGTTGTGGGCCAGTTGGGTCCAGCGCCCTGCCCGTTCCCAGGCCATTTGGTACAGGCGGCAGTTGCGATGATGGGATGACTCATCATCGCAAGAGAGAACGTAAGACCGCTAGCAATACTGGCGGTGCTCAAAGAGGCAAGAACGACCCTCGGGCGAGTGAGAATGAAGCCCGAGGGAAGAACCTTGAAAAAGGTGCATCTAGTGAGTAGACTCACCATTTATCATTCAGATGCAACGGTCGGGTTATGGTGCTAAGCAGACCACAATTATTTGATTGGGCGCTTTTTTGAGAGGTGGATTTTTGAACCGCAATCGAATCCATCATTGGGCATTTGATGTGGCGTTTCCCTGAAAATGCTAATCAAACTATTTAACTTTATTTCAGGTGTTAATTCTCAGGCCTAAAAAAGTTATCAGGTAGCAGAGGTGCGGTGCTTGTCTTTCTGATCTGATAAAGGCGCTAGCAGTGCCAAATCAGAAAGACCCAAAAGTTCTTATCGTACAGGCGTTACTTATCGGTTATGGGGTCTTGGTGACGCACATGATGGTAAGGAGAGCCGAGTTAAAGATGGTGGACAAGGGTTCAACTTGATCTTTTGTATTGGATCTATCGCTGTAGTTTTAGAGCCTTAGATGGGTATCAGGACCCAAGGCTTCTCTTTATTGTCGAAAGATTGTCCAGACCAAAGGCTATTGGTGAATAGTGATGGGCCAACTGATAATTTTAAGGCCCGGGTGCTTCTTTAGGTAGTTGACGGCTCGCATTGCGTCATCGTTTTCTTCAAAGAATTCAATGACCAAAGGAAGGTGTGCCTCTGGATTTAAAATTGTAGCTTTGTGGATCTCTCGGTGTTCTCCAAAGCCTCCAACGGCGCGTAGCAATGTGGCACCAGTTGCCAGAGAGTTGTCGTGCAGCTCGCGTAGAACTACATCGGCCAAGGAAGCCCTTTTTTCGCGGTCGCCTTCAGTTAGATAGACATGGATCATCATCATTATGGCAATACTACTTCTTACCTAGGACGCTTCCAAGATAAACTGCACCCAATCCTAAAATAACAGACATGAGCGAGTAAGAGATTGCCTTGGTGACCTTACCTTCTTGAAAGAGACTCAATGTTTCGATAGAGAACGTCGAAAACGTCGTATAGGCACCTAGAAATCCAGTTAGCACTCCAGCTCTAATAGATGGTGAAACGCTGAGGCGATCCAAAGTGAAATAAAATAAAAGGCCCATTAGGAAAGAGCCAATGACATTTATCGAGAGGGTTGCATATGGAAAAGATTTTCCAAATGCGCCTGCCACTAAGTTGGATTGATAGTAGCGAGCCAATGCACCAAGCGGAGCAAATATCGCAATCCAAAGCGCGCTCACGTTTTGTGGTCTCCCTTCGACCTAGGCGATGATAATTAAGATCGCATCTATCCATTGAACTCAATAGTCAATGCGACCCTCGTTATTAATAGAATCTAATTGTTAGGGCGATACCGGCCACAATTGAATAGACCGCAAAAGGAAGGAGATTTTTGGTCTTGAAGTATCGCGATAGAAATGAAACTGAGATAAATGCGGCAATAAATGCAGCTACGCCACCTATGAGCATCTGAACTCTAACGCCGTTGCCGGTGGATCCAAATACCTCTGGCAGTTTATAAAGTCCAGCTGCAAGAATGATTGGTGTTGCCAGAAGGAACGAGAACCTAGCGGCATCTTCATGGTCCAGACCGCGAACAAGACCGGCGACCATGGTGACACCCGATCGGGAAATTCCTGCAAAGAGAGCAAAAATTTGGGCAACTCCGATTATTACGCCTTCTTTGAGCTTAAGCGTTGCTAGGGGCCGTTCTCCCTCTGCCCAATCTCTGCCTTCCGCGGATATCGTCGCCTTGTTTTTAATCGCGCGTCTCATGATCGCTTCTCCAGCGATCAGGATGCCACCATTTACAATTAAAAATATTGAGGCCGCAAGGGGTTTGGCGAAGAGACTCTTTAAAACATGATCGAAGATGAGGCCAACTATTCCAGCGGGAATTGTGGCGACCACCAAGAGCCATGCCAATCTTTCATATTTGTCGTCAATACGTCTTTTTTTGATCGATCGAAAGAATGCTGAAATTATCTTTACCCATTCGTTCCTAAAGTAGACAATCAGTGCCAAAGCCGTGGCAACATGGAGACTCACTAGGAACGTTAGGAAAAACGAGTGCTTTGCGGTTTGAGCGGCAACTAGGTTGTTCCAACCAAAAAGTGCGGGAAAAACTACTGAATGACCAAGAGAAGAGATAGGAAATAACTCACTGACTCCCTGAAGGAGTCCCATAACGACAGATTGAAGATCAGTCAACGGGCTAGACATTTTGGCCTTTCAAGCTTGCTTTTATGCTTATGGGTCTGCAATACCTTCGGTGATCTTAGTTGGCAAATTCGCCAATTGTGAAAGAAGATAATGTATATCATTGCGATTTTGACTAAAGAGGCTTCACAACCTAGGAAAAAACCTACTAAACTTTTAGTTGGCTTGGAGAGGTGCCAGAGTGGTCGAATGGGTCTCACTGCTAATGAGTTGACCCGGGAAACTGGGTCCGAGGGTTCAAATCCCTCCCTCTCCGCCACTTTCTCCTCCCTGCCTAGTCTTTTTAGAGATTTCCGTCAAAGGGATACCCGTAGTACGGAGAATCGTTTATCTATGAAGTTTTCTAGCTCTTTGACCTAGTTTTGCAAAAGTGCGCTCGTTATTTTAGTCTTTCTCGTCGCATCTATCTGAAAGAATTTTTACGATAAAAGGAATCTGCCATCGTGGCGTGCGCAAGTGGGACCAGATAGGAACTAACATGTTTTGTTGAGTTGGGCGAGTGGCGGAATAGGCAGACGCGCAGGATTCAGGTTCCTGTGTCCGAAAGGACGTGGGGGTTCAAGTCCCCCTTCGCCCACCATTGACGCTTACGTCTCTCACTACCCACTCGGAGAGGTTTGCTCTTTGGTGATGCTTGGGTAGCTCTCCTATGCCCCGAGCCTGGACGGCGCCTGATGTCTGGCGCTTACTGGGTGTTTGATCAAGGAACTAAAACCACCTAAATAAGGTAGCGCCAAGAAGGTGTCGTCACTAGTCGTACGGCCATGCCTCTTGGACCATAGCGCGAATGATAGCTTATAAATTTTGCCATATTCACTAGGATCCCTTCGTTGTAGGGGCGGCTTTTCGTTGACGCCTCTGTTGATCTAATGGCGTCGTATTAGTGGAAATAGTCGCTTAGAGTTCAGCGTGCATTAAGACGTGTGATTCTTTTCGCACGGGCGCCACAAAGGCTTACTCTCTTAGCTTGGATTTTACTATAGTTGACTAATCCCCCATAGGATTTTATATCGATGCCACAAGAAACGACACTAAGCACTACACGTTGGCAATCTCGAGCTCTGAGGGAAGTCCGCCTGATATATCTTTATTGTCTTTTTCTTTGAGGCAGATATTCGTTGCTTTTATGCTGTGTTCGAACCGGTGAAGAGTTCGACCTCGGTGCATGATCGATATATTAGGTTGGCGATCTAAAGTCGCTAATCTGGATTTACCGATTTAGCTCCTCCGATCGCACTTGGCGACTAGGCAACTTTGACTCCCAGCTAAGAGATCACTAGCAACTTTGACGCCGCTGTTTTGTCGTTCTGTAAGTATTGTTGATCTTCAAGTGGTCTCACCTAGGTGGATAGGGGCCATGACCAACAGGGAAAGCGATGTTCTACCGACACTACTTCGTAATTGGGACCACGACTCTTTTGGGTTCAATTCGGCGATTTAGATGACCTCATTGTATGATTTGGTTGGTCTTTGTCGCCGAAGTTAAGTTCGGCCCTTTGCGGTTTATTGGGGCGTTAGCCAAATAGAAGTTTGTAAATTTCTTCAATCACTCGTGGAGATACTAGGACTTTCCGAGAGGTCGATCCGCCAACGAAATACTTTTCCACCGCCAAGACGCTTCGACTCGTTGAACTCTTCAATAAGTATTCCGCCGTTATTTGTAACGACACGCTGCGAAGCGATGTTGTTGGTCTTTGTCACTAATTCCACGTTGGTCATCCCCTCTTTGGAAGCCACATTTAGCATCAGGAAAAGAGCTTTTGTTGCATAACCTTGACCTCGTTTCCACTCCATCGTTTCATAGCCAATGTGGCCTATTTGATGCAGCAACTCCTCATAGCCAACAGTTGGCAGGCGGAGAGTGATTCTCCCTACAAATTCTCTATCCCACATCCACCGATGAAGTGCGGGAGCTCTTGCACTAGTGCTTCCATCTTCGTTATAGCGAACTCCTTCTTTGGAGCGATCAGCCATTTTGGCAAGCACTAAGTTTGGATCCCGTTCCGCCAGGATAACTAGATCCTTGGATGAGCGAAAAAGGGTCTTTTCTCCATCCCATCCGCGATCGACAGCGCCCAGGTAACTTGGGAATCGCCCGATAGATGGCACTACGAGGGTCATTTTAGAGACTTTGTCGTGATTGGCGGAGCATGTCATTGGCGTCACTATTTCATTTCACTTGTAAAGATTATAGGTTTGCCTCAAATTCCAGGTGGTCATTTCACTCTGGCAATTATCAAACGAAGGTTCATCTTTGGTTGTCTCTATAGAGATGCTATGAGATAACTCATTCCCAGGCTAGGGATTAAGGCGAGCACATTTAAGTCTTTTGGGATGAGACCCGAACGCTTGGGAATCGCGGGAGGATTACAGGCTCTATGGGCTAATAGGAGATCTCTAGATAAATGAGGGCTAATTAAGTAATCATTCGCAAAGTATCAGGTATTATCTTGCACTAAATGGCGTCATTGTAATTATGAACTATCATATAGCCGTGGGGCTAAACGATATTGAAAATAGGCTCGAACATTTAGTGGAAGGGGCCTTTGGACGCTTTTCACGAAAGGGCATCCAACCATCTGAGATTGGCAAGAAGCTTTCGCGCCATATGGAACTCGAAAAGCGCATTGGCGTGCGCGGACCCCTTGTTCCAAATGATTATTTAGTTGCGTTGAGTTCTTCGGATTGGCATAGCCTCTCCGATATCGCGACTGCTCTCAACTCCGAATTGCTTGCACTGGTTCAACAGACTGCTAAAGAACATAGATATAAGTTCGTCGGTTTCCCGGCATTGAGAATTGAAATTGACGAAGACCTTCCTCGGGGTACATTTGCAATTGAGTCAAGATACATAGAAGATCCAGATTATTTAGGTCACTTATATCTTGAAATGCCCAACGGACTTAGGGTGCCGATCACGGAAAAAACTATCACCGTAGGGCGTCTTCCTTCTTGTGCGGTAGTAATCGATGATCCTAAGATATCTCGAAATCATGCGGAGATATCCCTGAATAAGGATGGGGTAGTGACGCTTAGAGATCTCGAATCGACAAATGGTACTAAAGTTAATGGACGGCGAATTTCCCAGATATCCGTAGATGATGGGGATGTTATAGAGTTCGGAGTGGTTCGAATTAAAATTGGACGTCAATAACCTATGCCGATAGGGCTGCTGGATCTATTTAAGTATGTTTTAATTGCCCTTATATGGCTCTTTTTTCTAAGAGTTATAAGGGCGGTTTGGGTTCAAATCAGAACAAATGATCTACAAAGGAAGGAGAAGTCACAGAGCGAATTTGAAGTTTTATCACAAGGCGGTGGTGAGACCAATCAAGCTAAGAAAACTGTAACTTCGTCTTCATCGGGAAGATCTGGATCAAAACGAAGGTCACAAGCAAAAAGCGGATTTCAAGTGAAGTTTAAAAGAGACGGTGTTGGGGAAGATCTTATCTTCGATATCAACGGATTGACGACAATTGGTCGTTCCAGTGGATGCACGATCTCTTTGGGGGACGATGAATTTGGTTCGTCTGTGCACGCTCGAATGTGGGTAGACAACGACGTCCTCTATGTCGAGGATTTGGGTTCAACCAATGGTACCTTTGTAAACTCCGGTCGGATCAACACTCCAAGGCCCCTTTCCAAGGGAGATCGAATCTCGATTGGTCACTCTAGCATGGAAGTGATCTGATGGCCCTTGTGGATTGGGGTAGTGCTACCAACACTGGAAAAGTCAGACGAGACAACCAGGACCATGTCTTTGCTGATGGTTCGATCTTTATAGTGGCCGATGGTATGGGTGGAGCCAATGGTGGCGAGACCGCAGCCCGAATAGCAGTCGACGCCTTTACTGAGAGAGTGAACCAAAGTGAACTGGACTCTGACGCAATCCAGAGCGCTCTCTTTTATGCAAATGAGATGGTTTTTACGATGGGTATGGCCAACCCCGACCTCCATGGCATGGGCACAACTTTCGTTAGCCTCGTCTTGGAGGAAATCCAAGGGGAAAAGAGTCCCCGCAAGGCATATCTGCTAAATGTTGGCGACTCGCGGGCCTATCTCTTGAGAAAAGGTGAAATAACTCAGTTGACCGTGGATCACTCTTGGGTTGAAGAGATGATGCGTGCCGGTCGAATGAGCGAGGATGAAGTCGCCCACTCGAGGTCGCGTCACGTCTTGACTAAGGTCGTGGGGGTAGATGAGACCGTTGGGCCAGATCTCTGGGAGATACATCTAGACCCAGGAGACCAGGTTATTTTGTGTTCGGATGGGGTGACCAATGAGTTAGGTGATTTGGAGATCGCAGAAATTTTGCGTAGATCCAAATCCGCTCAAGACGGAGCATCTAAGGTTGTCGAGGCAGCTGTTTTGGCTGGGGGCGTAGATAACGCCTCCGCTGTCGTTGTTGCGTTGGCACCAATTGGCGACGAGTCGATTCGCGATCTAGAGACTCACAGTCAAGGAGTGGCCGCTTCGCCGCTGATACGTTTTGCTCCTCATGTGGTAAAGATCGAAGGCGAGGACGCATCTCTTCGTGGTCCAATGTTGCAATCTATCCCAATTCCGATATCTAAGTCGGAGTTTCATAAATCTGGGATGTACCTTAGGATTGCTGCTTTTTTAATCCTACTTTTGGTCATTCTGGGGGTTGGAGCCTATGGCATCAACTCCTATGTGAACGGAAGTTATTTTGTCGGTGCTTCCAATACCTCTAATGTTGTGATCTATCAAGGTCGTCCCGGGGGAATTTTGTGGTTCAAGCCAAAGGTGGTTGAGGTTGAAAAGATCAAACTGAACGCCTTGCCCAATTCGTATGTAGTCCAAATAAAGGCCGGTGTGGCAGAGACCTCTCTCTCGGCTGCGCGAAACTATATCAGTAATTTGACCTCCCAGGTTAGGAGTTATTCCGCCACGACTTCAACTCTTTCCTCAACTACTCCGACATTGGTTAGCGGAGGAGGATGATGGAGCGCAGAATTCGCCTTCTTGGAATCTTCTTAATGGTCTTGTTTCTGGGTCTATTTGTTCAGTTGAATAGAATTCAATTTTTGGATGCAAGCTCTCTAGCTAACGCTCCAGGAAATTCTAGAAATATAACAACTCAATTTTCACAAAACCGGGGTGCAATTCTCACCGCAGATGGTGCCGTCGTGGCTGATACAGTTAAATCTACTGACGTCTATAAATATCAACGACAGTACCCCAACGGGCCACTCTATGCCGATATCAGTGGTTATGATTCAATTCTGTACGGAAAAGATGGAATTGAAGCATATTACAACTCCTACCTAACGCCTCATAGTGTAACGCCTAACTCTTTGTCATCTCTGTTAAATCCAACGACAGCTCCCGATAATGTCACCTTAACTATCTCTTCAAAGCTCCAAAGCGTGGCCGCTAGCGCTCTGGGTAAGTTGCGCGGAGCTGTTATTGCGATTGATCCATCTACGGGTGCGATATTAGCGATGTATTCGAATCCATCGTATAATCCCAATCTGCTTTCGTCGCACTCTGGAACGACCGAGACGAAAGCTTGGAATAGCTATATTAAAGATCCCAGCCAACCTATGCTCGCCCGAGCCTATCGACGTAGATATCCTCCAGGGTCAACTTTCAAAATTGTAACTTCATCAGCGGTTTACGATCACAATCCATCTCTTGCCGTCAAGTCTTATCCCCATGTAAGTTCGATTGCTCTTCCAGACACTACTAATCGACTCCATAACTATGCCTATGAAGTCTGCGGTGGCCAAATTGGAATCTTGTTGGCGGTTTCATGTGATACCGGCTTCGGCCAGATCGGATTAGACCTAGGTGCTTCTTCTCTGGCAAGTGAAGCGAAGTCATTTGGTTTTAATCAAACACCGCCCCTTGATCTCTATGGAGTAGCATCGGCTACCTTTCCTTCGGCAGCATCTTTTTCCACCAGGTTACCGACGCTAGCCTATTCAGCGATCGGTCAGTATGACGTGGCAGCTACTCCACTTGAGATGGCGTTGGCAACTGCTGGCATAGCTAATCATGGTGTAATTATGGCGCCGCATTTGATGAGTGAGATTACTGGTCCGCAAGCAAACGTTGTCAAGAAATATCAAAATCATCCGTGGTTGGTAGCCACCTCGGCCGCGACAGCCGCCAAGGTTACTTCGCTAATGGAAGGCGTGGTTCGATTTGGAACAGCCGGTGGAATTGCAATACCCGGTGTTGCAATTGCGGCTAAAACTGGGACGGCTCAGCTAAACTTGTTGGCTTCGAACCAGTCAAGTCCAAATGGAAACGATAATTGGATGGTTGCATTTGCTCCAGCTAATCACCCGACGATAGCCGTCGCGGTGGTCGTTCCCGCACAACCAGGTATGAGTTCGAATTCAACTGGTGCTCAATACGCGGGACCAGTAGTCAAGGCTATGTTAAGTGCAGCTGTTAATACCAGTTCGGTAGTTGGAGGGTAAACAGAAAAGTGGCTCAGCCTTATGGAAGTCGATACGAGATCGTCGACAAGATTGCCCGTGGAGGAATGGCAGACGTTTTTCGTGCCCGCGACCTGCTACTAGATCGTTTGGTTGCCCTTAAGGTCTTATTTCCGGAGTTGAGTACGTCTAGTGCGTTTGTGGAGCGGTTTCGACGTGAAGCAACAGCCGCAGCGAATCTTAGCCATCCAAACATTGTCTCAGTCTTTGACTGGGGGCGCAGCGAGAACTCCTATTTCATAGTCATGGAGTTGATTGAAGGAGAAACGCTCGGATCTTTGATCAGAAAGAGCGGTACGCTTTCGTTTGATTATGCTGCAGCTATCGCTGCGGATGTCGCTTCCGCGCTTAGCTATGCCCATCGCCATGGTGTGGTTCATAGAGATATCAAGCCCGGAAATGTTCTAATTACCTCGGATGGTCACATAAAGGTAACTGATTTTGGGATCGCTCGAGCCCAGAGTGCCAATGAAGATCTAACTCAGACCGGATCTGTCATGGGGACAGCGACTTATATATCTCCAGAGCAGGCCGAAGGTAAGGTTCTAGATGGCCGCAGCGATGTTTATTCACTTGGGGTAGTTCTATTTGAAATGGTCATTGGCAAGCCGCCATTTAGCGGTGATTCGACCGTTTCTGTGGCGATGAAGCAAGTCAATGAGCCCACTCCGTCGGTGTCAAGACTGCGGAGTGAGACTCCGGCTGCTTTGGTAGCGATAATTGATAAAGCCTTAGCCAAAGTCCCTAATGATAGATACGAGACGGCTCAGGATTTTCGAGCTGATTTGCTTAGGTTTATCCAAGGGCGTCCTGTCGATGCGGCACGAGATCGAGTTATGCCTGACTATGGCGATACCACTACGGTGATGTCTGAGGTTTCAGGTTACTCTCAAACAACTATGATGGCCTCGAATGAGGCTGAACGAACGACCATAATTCCTGTAATTCCGGCTCCGCCAAAGAGAAGGAGAGAAAATACAGGGACGGTGGTAGCCATTTTGGCAGCGATCATTGTCCTTGGCCTTTTTTTCTTTTTGTTTAGGTTGGTTCAAGGCCATAAGAGCAATAACCCCTCTACCACTAATACAACCCTTGCTTCGGTATCGGTTCCTAGTGTGGTAGGTGATACGCTTTCTAGCGCAACGACTTCTCTTGGAGCGTCGCACCTGCGCTTTAAAATAAACTACCAACAGTCAAGTTCGGTGCCATCTGGAACCGTGCTCTCTCAATCTCCGGTGGCTGGTTCATCAGTTTCGAGTGGGACCAGCGTCTCAATACAGGTTTCTTCAGGGGCAGCCTTAGTAACGTTGCCAAATGTGACCAATCAGACGATTGGCAATGCAGAATCTCAGTTGGTACCCCTTGGCTTTTCAATCACTACAACATATGTAAATTCATCTAGCCCTAACGGGACGGTAATTAAACAGAACCCTACTGGAGCCTCTAAGGTGCCAGCCGGATCAACGGTTACTTTGACGGTATCTAATGGTCCATCGACCATTAGTGTCCCAGATGTGACTGGTAAGCCTTCTGCACAAGCAGCTAACGCTCTTGGAACTGCTGGTCTATCCCTTGGGAATACAACCAATCAATCTTCCAATTCGGTTCCAAATGGCGACGTGATCTCAACAAATCCACCGGCAGGAACCGCTGTGGCGCCGAACTCAAGCGTGGATATTGTGGTTTCAACTGGGCCGGGAAGCCCAGCTACAACGACGTCAACTACAACCACAGCAGCCACTACGACCACTACCGCAGCTCCAGCAACCACTACGACCACTACCGCAGCCGGATAACTGCTATTTCAAACTAGCTCATGGCGGTATCTTGTCTTTTTCAAGGTGCCGCCATTGAGATGAGAAATTATCTTCAGCTATGATCGAGGCGACGTTGTCAAAAGAGGTGAGCTTTTGAATTTTCGCTTTCCCACCTTAATGGCAACTTTAGTGATTAGTTTGATCTCGTGGCAAAGTTCTAGCTTGTAGTTGGCGCAAGGGAGAACTTTCTTGCAATTGTTAGGAAGTTCGAAATTAGCTCCTTGCCAGATTCGCTAAAGATAGATTCAGGGTGAAATTGTACCGAATGCATGGGATAGATACTATGGGCCATTGCCATTATCAATCCATCAGAGGTCGTGGCCGTTACGATTAGATTATCTTCAGGGATAGAGGCGCCATCTACGATCAGTGAGTGATATCGAGTTACCTTTAGTGGGCTTTTAATTCCCTCGAAGATGCCGGTGCCACTATGGTTTATCATGGATGTCTTGCCGTGCATTGGTATTGGCGCGCGTACGATATTACTTCCAAATGCTTGTCCAATTACCTGGTGGCCGAGACAAACACCAAAAATTGGAGTTGTTGGGCCAAGCTCGACGACCAGATCAAGCGATATCCCAGCGTCGATTGGACTGCCTGGACCAGGAGAGATTACGATTCCGTCGTAATTTAGATCGGCAATTTCCGAAACTGATATTTGGTTATTACGTACTACATCTACGTAAGCACCAAGTTCTCCGAAGTATTGAACTAAATTGAAGACGAAAGAGTCGTAGTTGTCAATCATGAGAATTCGCGCGGGATTAGACATGTTTAGATCCTAACGTGAGATCTTGTAGCGAGGGACTCTAGGCATTGATGAAGATGATTAATTTCGAACGAGAGGATTTTATTAGATGGCACGAACTCGCAAAGGGCAAACTGTTGGGGCTAACAAAGGGGGTCATAACGTCTCTTCGAAAAATAGGTCCACGACCTCCTCAAAGCGCTACACGCCTCCAATTCCAACTTCGCAAAAGAAGTCTCCTCGATGGATGGCCTATCTTTTGATATCATTTTTGATTCTTGGCTTTATTTTCCTCTTTGTCAACTATTTGGGAGTTCTTCCTGGAGGGGCTTCTAATTGGTACCTACTGGTTGGACTGGTCTTTTTGGCTGGCGGTTTCTATATGGCTACGCGATATAGATAGGTCAATGGCTATCACAATCACTGAAATTGGTAAGTGGCCCTAAAGTCGATGGTGCGATTAGGTTTATTTAGGTGCTAAATGAATTTGTTCTTGACCTTGAGACCCTAGCCAAGCGGCCCTATCCAGGAACGACTGTTCCAATCTCTCCTACATTTTCAAAGAATTCGCCATATCTTTACTTTTTGATGGCGCGATCCAGCGATTCGAATAATCTTTCGCTTTGTCGAGGAGATCTAGATGGCGGCGGAGTCGAAGTCTTGATCGATGGTGAGGATAGCTCCGCCTCACCAACTTTAGCCGAAGAGCTAAGGAGAGAGAGGCTACGTCTTTCGGGTAACGGCGTGAGTGGATTTGTCCTCTTTGAATCCGATACCAAGTCGCTTATTTTGGTGAATGTTGGTGGCCACTATCTAATCTACGATCCCGATCTCGCCCGAGTCAGTTACGAGTTTGAAGGTGAATCGATTGAGCGAATTGAACTGGATCTTGACAATGATGCTGCGGTATGCACAGATGGAAAAAGACTCTATCGGGTTGATCTATCTGGGGGTGAATCGACCACAATCGATGAAGTCAAAGGTGAGGGTCAACTCATTGGGGTAGCAGAATTTGTGGCCCAGGAAGAGCTTGATCGACTCGAGGGCTTTTGGCTTTCTGGCGATGGACGTCGCATCGCATACTGCGTTGTGGACCAATCGGGAGTCGAGCCATTTTGGATATTTCACTATGGAGCCAAAGAGATTCGAGCTGAAAGTCATCGCTACCCTTTTGCAGGAGCGCCAAATGCTAAAGTTGGAATCTTGATAGACGAGGTGGAGTCGCTAGGGGTAAAAAAGGGTAGCCCAAGAGCAATTGACTTAGAGACCGACAGCGAGGACTACATAGCCAAGGTCTCTTGGTTAGATTCCAAAACGCTCTTAGTTGCAACATTAAATAGGAGACAGACCACCTTAACCTGGCATTTTGTTGACTGCGATACAGCAGCTGTGGTGGCGCGGATAGAAGATAAGCTCGAGCCTTGGGTCAATTTGCCCTCAAGTGTGCTTCCAATTGATGCGAACCGCTTTATTACAACTACTGAGCGTTCGGGATTTAGTCACGTCGCGATCTATAACTCGAATGGCGTGGTCGACCAGGTCACATTCGGAGAGTGGATGGTGACCTCTCTGGTTGACTTCGATCCGGAGAGCGGCTACATCTATTTCGTAAGTACAATAGTGGATCCCTGCGCTAGAGACCTATCGAGAGTGCATATATCTGGTGGAGCGCCAGAACTTATGACCAGCGGCGAGGGCGTCCATGACTGTGTTGTATCGATTCAAAACAGAGCATTTTTAGATATCTATTCTTGCCTATCGCACTCCTATATCTCGCGCGTGATGAGTTTCGACTCCGAAGTCCTTCTCGACCTAGGCGACGAGCCTCTAACGCCACAGCAACTCGCACTAACATCACCTCTGCGTTTTGAATTTGACGCCGTTGATGGAACCAGATTGATTGGCCATCTTTACCTTCCTGGGGATCGAAATCCTAGGGGTCTGCCACTTGTGATCTCGGTTTATGGAGGCCCACATGCCCAGCGGGTGACCAATTCATGGAGTTCTACTATAGATTTAGAGGCTCAATACTTAGCGTCTAGGGGAGTCGTCGTAGCCAAGATTGATAATCGAGGTAGCTATGGCCGGGGCCTAGATTTCGAGGCGAAACTTAGTCGAAAGTTCGGAACGATCGAGCTTGAGGATCAGATTAGTGGTATTGACTATCTAAGTGAGCGATTTGGGATTGACCCGAATCGTGTTGGGATCTATGGATGGTCTTACGGAGGATTTATGACCCTTAGTGCACTGACCAAACATCCAGATCGATTTATAGTAGGGGTAGCAGGTGCCCCAGTTGTGGACTTTTCCTTCTATGACACCGCCTATACGGAGCGATATATGGGAACCCCCGTGAACGAGGGTCCCGCCTATGAGATAGCCGATGTGACTAACTACGTCGAATCATTGAAAGGAAAGCTCGCTATTATCCACGGACTTATAGACGAGAACGTTCACTTTAGAAATACAGCGTATTTCCTAGAGGCAGCTATTGCTCACGGAAAAAAAGTAGATCAGATGATCCTGCCACAGTCACGCCATATGCCAAGAGGGCAAGAGACTTTGCTTCAAATTGCTCGGATGAGGACTTCATATCTTTTAGAAGCATTGACCTAGGAGGCAATTGAGCTAGTGGATTTTTACCTTTTTGGATATTAGGTTCTGCCCTCAAGCCATGTAAGTTACAGCAACCGCAATGAGAGTCAAAAGATATCACCCGAAATAATTGATTTTGAATTGTATAATTGTCTCCTGGAGTTGGTCCTGGGCAAGATCGATTATTGCTGGCGACAGCGATAATCTCGCTCAATAAGAGATTCAATAGATCCTGAAATAGCCCGAAAATGGAGAAAAAGAAACCTCCAACTTGCCAATTGAGGCTCGATCGAAAGTTGATCGGTATTGGTTAAATTTATTTCAAGTTGGAGGTTCTGCTCTTTTGTCTACTCGCCCATAAAGATGCCTTTTGGGTGGGTAATACGGTGGTGACTATCCTAGTCTCTCAATGATGGTTGCATTGGCCATGCCGCCGCCTTCGCACATCGTTTGAAGGCCATATCTTTTATTTGTTCGCTCAAGTTCGCACAATAGAGTAGCCAAAAGTTTGGTTCCCGAGGCCCCAAGTGGATGGCCCAGGGCAATTGCGCCTCCGTTGACATTTACTTTGGCCATATCTGGATGAAGCTCCTTCTCCCATGCCAGCACTACCGAGGCGAAGGCCTCGTTTATTTCAACGAGATCTATGTCGTCCATCGTCATCTTTGTTCGCTCTAATATCTTTTTGGTAGCTGGGATCGGACCTGTGAGCATTGTGACTGGATCTACCCCAGCCAGCGAAAATGAGACAAAACGTGCTCGTGGAGTGAGATTTAGTCGACTAGCCATCTCTTCGCTCATAATCAGAGCAGCCGAAGCTCCATCGGTAATTTGAGAGGAGTTGCCAGCTGTTACCTTGCCATTTTCTTTGAATGCGGGTTTGAGATTGGCTAGGCCTTCCATGGTTGTGGCCCTGATGCCTTCGTCGGAGCTTTGAACTTCGCCAGTTAGATTGCCTTCGCTATCTTTGATTTCGATTGGAATGATTTCACGATCGAACCGTCCTTCTGCTCTCGCTTGAGCAGCAAATGTTTGACTTCGCAAGCTGTAGGTATCTAGATCTTGTCTTGAGAGGTTCCATTGGTCAGCGATCATCTCTGCAGAGATGCCTTGGTTTACAAGACCTCCCTGCTCGCGGTAGCGATCTCCAACCATTGGGCCAAAGGGCTTACCGGGACCGTTCATAGCCGACGATCCCATTGGCACTTGAGACATCGCTTCAACCCCGGCGGCGATTACTATGTCATGGAAGCCAGAGATAATTCCTTGAGCTGCAAATGCAGCAGCTTGTTGTGAGGATCCGCATTGGCGATCGATCGAAGTGGCACATACTGACTCTGGAAAACCCGCTGCCAAGACAGCATTTCTGGCGACATTTAAACTCTGTGCTCCAACTTGCATGACACATCCCATGATGACATCTTCTATTAGAGCTGGATCTATGTCGTTTCGTTCAACGAGCGCCTTAAGTACTTGCGCTGCGAGATCCGCTGGGTGCCAACCAGAGAGTTTTCCATTTCGGCGTCCACCCGGTGTTCTAACTACGTCCACAATCACTGCATTGGTCACAGTATTCCTCACTTTTTAAAATTCTTTGTTTGCCGTGTTTTAGTTTGACCTCAAACTATCTTAAAGTTACCAGAATTACCACCGTTTTTTACTCCAAATGAGCCATGTGCATGCATTGTGAGCTAACTTTTCCAAATGGGACGGAAGCGATCTGTCAAACTCGAGCTAAATCAGAAACTCGGGCTAAATGAGTCAGTGTCCACCGTTCTTTAAAAAGGGATCCGTTAATTCCAATTGAGTCGATAGCCGAATAAGGATTTCATGGGCAAGGATTCGCCAAAGACAACCGGGAGGTCCTTTAATTCGTCAAGGTCGTCTTTGTGAAGGAGACTACATCGATAAGTCCAAGATCTGTAATCCGTAGCTCCGGGATTACTGAAAGACCGAGGAAGGAAAGGACCATAAAGGGTGCTGGAAGGGTGATGCCAAGGGAACTGTGGGCTTGAGCTTCAAGATTTTCAAGTTCCGCAGCGATTTCGGTCGCCCTTTTTGTAGAGATCAAACCTCCGATTATAAGAGGTACGACTGCTATCACTTGGCCATCTAGTACCGCCACTTGACCCCCTCCTATCTCGTTTAGAGTCTCTATCGCTATTGCCATGTCGGATGCACCATTTTGAGCCATCGAACCCAGGACCATTATGTTGTGGGCATCGTGGGCGACAGTTGATGCTATTGCCCCTTGGGTGAGGTTGAAACCAGAGACAAGGCCAAGGCCAAAGCGCCCTGTTCCGCGGTGGCGCTCAATTACCGCTATTCTCGCACAGTCGGCGACCTGCGAACCCGATCGAACCAGATGGGTGGTGGAGAGTGAGTCGTGATGTACCCCGATTACTTTGTAGCTTTTGTCGGGATCAACTTCAATCTCAAAGTCTTCTTTGGTAAATTGCCTTGCAAGACGGACGCTCGATTGCATCCAGGATGGTGCCGGCCTCGAGGGGACGACTCCCTCTAAGATGGTGCCATTTTGAGCGACGAGGGAACCGCGAACGTAAACTCTTGAGGGTTTAAAGTCCACTAGGTTATCAAGAACCAATAGATCGGCTTGATAACCCGGCGCTAGGCTGCCCAAGTCGTGCAAGTTGTGGTATTGTGCGGCGTTGGTCGATCCAATTATTATTGCATCTTCGGGGGAGACTCCAGCGGCAACTGCCATAGCGACACAGTCATTGACATGGCCTCGCCTAATCAGGCTCGAGGGTTCGCGATCGTCGGTGCATAGGGCAATTCGATCGGTTCCACCGACTAGGACGGTCTTTATCAAATCATTGAGATTTTTACTCGCAGAACCTTCACGAATGAAGATCCACATCCCCTTCTGTCGCTTTTCGTGAGCCTCTTCAAAGGATGTGCATTCGTGATCTGACTCAACACCGGCCGTTAGATAGGCATCAAGAGACTTTCCGCGCACCATGGGAGCGTGACCGTCAACTCTTTTACCTTTGGCGCTGGCTATTTTTTTGAGCATAATTGGATCTCCGGCGATTACGCCGGGATAGTTCATGACTTCTGCCACCCCAATAGCTCCATAGTGATCCATTAGATCTTCTATATCTTCAACAGATATCTCAGCGCCAGGCGATTCAAATTGTGAAGCTGGAACACAAGATGATGCCACAACTTTGAAGGTGAATGGAAGGTCCGAGGCAGCGTCGATCAACTCCGCCACTCCAGGAATTCCAAATACATTTGCTAATTCGTGTGGGTCGGCCACCACCGCAGTGGTTCCTGCTGCTAGAACAAGAGAGACAAATTCATCTACCCAAAGTTTGGTGGATTCTAAATGCATATGGGCATCGATGAAACTTGGAATGAGGTAAGCGCCTGAGACGTCGACAACCTCTTTGGCGCCTCGGTCGCCCCAACCAACGATCGCACCGTCTCCAATTGCCAGCGAAGTCTCTACCCATTCTCTTGTGGCACTAGAAAATACCTTTCCACCGACAAGTAGGAGATCTGCCTCCACGTCGCCGCGCGCCATTGCAATTGCTAATTGTGATCTTGGTGTTCGTGCCATGGACAATATCTTATTGAGATGATTGTGGTGCTACCCAAAAAGACCGCCCTTTCCCGCGAAGATTTTCATATCTTTTACATTGGTATTTGCTTGTAGCTTTAGTGCTCGCAAGTTGTGGAATAGTCAGGTGAAAGATGCTAACGCTACCAGCTAGGGGTTTGAGGACTAGGGGTCGATGGTGGTTGAGTTTTTTGGTTGGGTTCTACCCATTGATTTTAAGGCGAATCTTGAGGTTGACCTGTTTCGACCCACCTGCTTCGAACGAATAGGGATATAGATCTGGAGAGCTAGAGCATATGGGTCAAGAAAAAGCAGATAGGTATCTATGGTGCAATAGGTTTCTCTCTACCTATCAGCTTATGAGAGAGAGGTCATTTAGCGTATTGGACAACACAACTTGGACAGTCGTTGTATGTGACGATTCCAAAACGAAACAGGAGTGCGAATGCCTTGCAACCCAAGCAGTAACTAAAGAAGGCTTCCAATGCCGCGGCTATTCCAAGTAAGGCGAGGATGATCTGTGATGGAAGAACAGAGTGCGTAGCTAATGCAGCTATGGCTGCTGCTATGGAGAAGACAACGCCAATTCCTTGGGCGAATCGTTTGGGTTTTCCAGCCACAAGTTTCTCATGGTTGGGCAAGTTGGGAGCTACTAATTTAGTTGCTATCTGTCCTAGGATTGAGATCTTTGGTCCAGCGGCTAGACGAGCTATGAAACCATAGCAAAGGGGTATGAATAGCAGGCGATTGTGGGTTGTTATGATGAGCACAACCATGATCACAACTCCAAGCGCTACGCTTCGGGCGGCAACTTCATTTACCGGATCGGGAAAGGTAAAGAAGTTGGTTGCCCTTTTGGATTTTTGTTGTGAATCTAGAGTCTGGCGTTTTGGCAAAGCTGTTTCCTACTCATTTCGATGGCTCAAGGTCTTGACTAACCACTCTAATAGGTAATAGATGACTAAAGCTATCGGATTTATCGAATTTATCCCATTTGCCTCTACCGGACCAGTGCTACTTTTTATAGAACTTAGTCACGCCAAGGCATGGTTGTGGTTGAAGGGGAACTCCGTGACTGATACTGCCGAAATGTAATGCCTGATCCGTATTTCATTTAGCTTCAGTTTATTTTCATAATTTCATGAGAAATCGGAATGAATGGTGATGAATGAGCTTTGTTATACCTATACAAATCTGTGACTAGAGTCACGTAATTGGAGGTGCGCTATGAAAAGTCGCCGTCTATTTTCCATCGGAGCCCTCTCGAGTGTAGCTTTAGTAGCCGCCTCTTGTGGGTCCTCTTCTAGCAGTGCTACCGGTTCGTCGGTCGCTTCGTCTTCGCCATCTACTAGTGCATATTCAGCATATGGAGCGACTCCATCTACTACGGAGGCCTCTTCTGGGTCATTGGGCTCAGGGGTCAAGTTGACGACCGAATCTTCTAAGTACGGGTCGATCTTGGCACTATCTAGCGGGCAGACTCTCTATATGTTTACTCCTGATTCTGCCACCAAGGCCACCTGTACCTCTTCGGCCTGTTTGAGCGCTTGGCCAGCAGTATCTTCAGTGCATTTAGTAGTAGGTGTGGGTCTTAATAAGACCAAGGTTTCCTTTTTAAAGGAAAGCAACGACTCTTCCCAGGTTGTCTATGGTGGCCATCCGCTATATCGGTTTGCAGGCGATACCTCTCCAGGGGCAACCAACGGCCAAGGAGTCGTTGCTTTTGGAGGAACATGGTACGTTGTCTCGGCTAATGGAACGCCGATAACAACCCCTTAGCCCGAATCCACAGAAATGGACCAGCTTGAGCCCTTCGGTGTGAATCCAAGTCGGTTTTTCGGAACTGATTTAGGTTTGACGGAGGGTCTATGACTCGTAACTGGTTTCAGAGTGCCAAATATGACCCATTCGCTTTGTGATTGAGCATTTTTGGTCATTTTTGAGATTCTGAAATCTCATTTTGGCCATAGTGACCTAATCCCTTGTCTTCTAGAGCAGTTCCTTCAAGTAATATTCAGTGTGTTAGGTAACCAGATGTTCAGGTGATGGCGATCTCAAACTTTCTGATCCGATCAAGAGCTTCTAAGAACTTATCCTTATAGTGCCAGTGTTCTTCAAGATGGAGTATTACTTTTCTAGCTGAACGAGTGATATGTCCTGCGATCTGAAAGTAACACCGTCGAAGCTTTGGTGTGGTGATAACAGTTTCTGCAATAGCACCTATTTGTGCCCGGTTGTGTGCAGTTGCACCGTGCCAGGTTGTGTGCAATTGCACAAATGGCTAATTAGACCAGAGCCAACCAAACGGCATTAGCGTTCATGTATCTGGATGGAACATGATTCCACCCCGAACCTCCTTTGAGATCCTTGATGACTAGTTCGATCTGGGCATGTGCTCGGTGGTCAGCCTCAAGAAAGAGCGTTTCGCCTTGTCGATCGGTAATAAATGCGTGATAGTCATAGTCACTAAATAGTGCCAGCTGAGACCCGGGAGCAGGCATGACCTTTCGTACGATAAGACGAACGTCCTGTCTATCTCTTGCAAATGCGCAATATTTACTGTTTTTGACGGTATTTCACTTCTGCTACATCAGCTCCACCTTCAAGCCAATAAGGAATTGAAGTCCATGTTTCTTCTGGTATGGCTGCAATAACCTGCTTCAATCGTTTTGACATCCGTGTTGTAATGCAAATGCGAACATCACCCGCACTAGCTGCGTCTCTAACGGCTCTTGAGAAGAACCCAGAGTCAAAACGCATGGTTATTTCACCAGTTGCTCCAGCGGCTCTGGCATTGTTGATTACCTGAGTTACAAATTCTCCGGCACCACGAGAGGTATTGGCATTGCCTTCACGTGTCACTATTCCAAGAATGTCACCTGTTTTACCAACAGCTGCTAGGTGTGGGTGATACCCCCTTAGGTTGGTATAACCAAATCCAGCTCCTTCTTTTTTGTTTCCATATACCTGACATATTGTGGAATCAACATCAATGGTGAGTGACTCATCACCTGGACCTGCTCCAGCTAGCCAGGCTCGTTTTAGCAACAAAGCTGCAACTCGTTCAACATCTGCGATGTCACTGGTCTCAAAACTACGCAAGAAGACACCAAACCTAGATGGTGCTGGCATTATCTGACCAAGAATCACTTGCGCATTTGGGCTTTCAAGGATTGCAGTGTCATCAATGCAATCACCACCGGCCAAAATAGATGCGATGCAAGATAGATGCAATGATAGCCATAGCTCTTCTGCCAACATTTGCTCGTCCAGGACGATCCTCTAGGTCAATGTGTAAATCAAAGAGATCCCTAAGGCCAAGTCTCTCAGCAAGGGTGATAGGGAGTATTAACCCACTGTTGGAAACTGCGTTCGAATCGTCAAAGGTGACTATCAAACACTCTAAAGCACTAGTAGATGCTCGCATCTAAAAGGTGCTCCTTGAACTGATGGATTTGAATTGTATTCAAACATCATTCTACCAGTTCAGAGCACCTTTTAGATGTTAAAATCAAAGTCGATCGGCTAAATTTTCGGTGGATCCAGGTTTAGATACGATTGCTCGAACTCTTAGGTTGATCCTGTCTTCCAGTAAGTCCTGGGTTGGTGCTACCAGTTGTCCTACTCATTGTCTTTATCGCGAAATGTATCTATCTCACGCGAGCATTATAGGGTTGTAGCTTTATGTTGATGGTAATGGCTGCTTTCCGCCCCTCGAGTCTTTAAAAAAGGACGGCTCCTGGCATTATGGGTGGTTAATATATAAAAATGGAACTGGGTAATTTTGGATGGCGGTTTCAGGAGCGCATCAAAGAGCTGGCTAAGGTACGGATTGGCAACGGAAAGCTAATCTGCGAATGAACACGAGCGAACGGGAAGTCACGAAACTGGTTCAGCAAGGCGAAAATCTTTCGTTGGAGTTCAAGAGCGATGTGAAAGGCTACTCGGATCGCGAGCTGGTGACGGCGGTGGTTTCGTTGGCCAATACGAATGGTGGCGATTTGTTGCTTGGCGTGGAGGATGACGGCACTGTTACGGGGCTGAACTGTAAGCATCTAGATGTTTCGAGTATGCCGTCTCTAATCGCTAACAAAACCAACCCAGCCGTATCTGTGAGAGTCGAGCGATACGACCTTCAGCAAGGGTCCGTCGCGCGTATTTTCGTTGCCAAATCACGAGATTTGGTAGCGACATCCGATGGTCTTGTTGTCAGGAGACGATTGAAACTTGATGGAACGCCTGAAGCAGTGCCATTCTACCCTCATGAATTTATCGGGCACTAATCCTCAATTAGCCTTGTGGATCCTTCAGCCTTGGTACTGGAGGCAATAGAGGTAGGTGACCTCGATTCGTTGCAACGCCGGCGCATTCGCGAAGCTATTAAAAAATACGGGGGTGATCAGTCCTTATTGGCACTGGCGGATAACGAGCTAGATGGTGCACTTGGGCTTTGTCGGGAGACGAAAGGCGGACGGCGACCAACCATAGCTGGTTTGTTGTTGCTAGGGACTGAAGAACTCCTGCGGGCCAATCTGCCGGCCTTTGAGGTTGCCTTTCAGGTGCTGAATGGTACGGATGTAAGAGTGAACGAGTTCTTCCGCAAACCACTTCTGGAGACTTTCGAGGCAGTAGAGCTCCATTTCGAGGCCCGAGTCGAGGAAGAAGAAATTGATGTCGGACTTTTCAGAGTGCCTGTTCCCAATTATGACCGTCGTGCTTTTCGAGAGGCATTCGTCAATGCCTTGGTTCACCGTGACTTCAGCCGCTTGGGCGCAGTGCATGTCAAGATCACGGAAGAAGGGCTCTCAATAAGCAGCCCCGGGGGATTTGTCGAAGGTGTTAACTCGGACAATCTGCTCGTTGCCGATCCTCGTTGCCGCAATCCATTGCTTGCTGACGTGATTAAGCGGATTGGTTTGGCGGAACGCACCGGGCGGGGCATTGACCGTATATATGAAGGAATGCTCCGCTACGGTAGAGGCGCACCCGATTATTCTATGTCTAACGAATTTACGGTTTCTCTGCAGTTGGTCAACTCGGCCGCCGATCTCAATTTCTTCAAGATGGTGATTGATCAAGAGAAAAAGCTGGGAAACATGCCTATTGACTCGCTCATCATCTTATCGCGCCTTAGCAAAGAGGGCCATCTTGCCACCGGCGATCTCGTCCCATCTGTCCAAAAACCGGTGGCCAGCGTGCGTGCAACACTACATAAATTGGTCGAAGTCGGTTTTCTGCAATCCTATGGTACCGGCCGGGGTCAGACCTTTGGCCTTAGCGCAGGCCTGTACTCCAAAGGAAGTAAGAAGTCGGAATATATCCGCCAAGCCAAGTTCAACCCTTTTCAGCAGGAGCAGATGGTCCTCAACTATATCCAAAAGCATGGCAGCATAAAACGGGCGGATGTTATGGACTTGTGTTATCTCAACCAGGACCAAGCCTATAAACTTCTTTCGCGCCTGAAGAAGCAGGATAGGATTGTTCAAATCGGCCTTCGAAAAGGGACTTTTTATGAGCTAGGGCATTAATTAATACGATTAGCGCATATATATGCGCTAATTTATACGCCAGCGCGTAAATGCGCGTATAACTAGGATTGAGCCAGGGTCAGAATCGCCGTGGGCTTTCGATTGTGGAACCAGATTAGACGAGCATTGGTGTCGAAAATAGCAGATCCGCCAATCCAAGTTCAACCCTTTTCAGCAGGAGCAGATGGTCCTCAACTATATCCAAGAGCATGACACCATAAAAGGGTGTCAACGGCTATTAGAAAATGCATGGATATGGCCATGTCCATGCATGCAGGATGACTGCCTAGCGTGACGGCGACTCTCGGTTCCAAGGGAACCGAGAGTCGCCGTCACATGGAACCGAGAGTGGCTTCACTTTTTGCGAAAAAAGAAGGATGAAGGCTCTTATCGACGGTCACGTTGGATTTAACCTGAATTCATAGAAATGGACCAGCTTGAGCCCTTCGGTGTGAATCCAAGTCGGTTTTTGGGAACTGATTTAGGTTTGACGGAGGGTCTATGACTCGTAACTGGTTTCAGAGTGCCAAATATGACCTATTCCCTTTGTGATTGAGCCTTTTTGGTCATTTTTGAGATTCTGAAATCTCATTTTGGCCATAGTGACCTAATCCCTTGTCTTCTAGAGCAGTTGTTTCAAGTAATATTCAGTGTGTTAGGTAACCAGATGTTCAGGTGATGGCGATCTCAAACTTTCTGATCCGATCAAGAGCCTCTAAGAACTTATCCTTATAGTGCCAGTGTTCTTCAAGATGGAGTATTACTTTTCTAGCTGAGCGAGTGATATGTCCTGCGATCTGAAAGTAACACCGTCGAAGCTTTGGTGTGGTTATTACAGTTTCTGCAATAGCACCTATTTGTGCCCGGTTGTGTGCAGTTGCACCGTGCCAGGTTGTGTGCAATTGCACCGTGCCAGGTTGTGTGCAGTTGCACCGTGCCAGGTTGTGTGCAATTGCACCAATGGCTAATTAGACCAGAGCCAACCAAACGGCATTAGCGTTCATGCATCTGGATGGAACATGATTCCATCCCGAACCTCCTTTGAGATCCTTGATGACTAGTTCGATCTGGGCATGTGCTCGGTGATCAGCCTCAAGGAAAAGCGTTTCGCCTTGTCGATCGGTAATAAATGCGTGATAGTCATAGTCACTAAATAGTGCCAGCTGAGACCCTGGAGTAGGCTTGACCCTTCGTACGATAAGACGAACGTCTTGTCTATCTCTTGCAAATGCGCGATATTTCACTTCTGCTACATCAGCTCCACCTTCAAGCCAATAAGGAATTGAAGTCCATGTTTCTTCTGGTATGGCTGCAATAACCTGCTTCAATCGTTTTGACATCCGTGTTGTAATGCAAATGCGAACATCACCCGCACTAGCTGCGTCTCTAACGGCTCTTGAGTAGAACCCAGAGTCAAAACGCATGGTTATTTCACCAGTTGCTCCAGCGGCTCTCGCATTGTTGATTACCTGAGTTACAAACTCTCCGGCACCACGGGCGGTATTGGCATTGCCTTCACGTGTCACTATTCCAAGAATGTCACCTGTTTTACCAACAGCTGCTAGGTGTGGGTGATACCCCCTTACTTTGGTATAACCAAATCCAGCTCCTTCTTTTTTGTTTCCATATACCTGACATATCGTGGAATCAACATCAATGGTGAGTGACTCATCACCTGGACCTGCTCCAGCTAGCCAGGCTCGTTTTAGCAACAAAGCTGCAACTCGTTCAACATCTGCGATGTCACTGGTCTCAAAACTACGCAAGAAGACACCAAGAGTGGATGGTGCTGGCATTATCTGACCAAGAATCACTTGCGCATTTGGGCTTTCAAGGATTGCAGTGTCATTAACGCAATCACCACCGGCCAAGATAGATGCAATGATAGCCATAGCTCTTCTGCCAGCATTTGCTCGTCCAGGACGATCCTCTAGGTCAATGTGAGAATCAAAGAGATCCCTAAGGCCAAGTCTCTCAGCAAGGGTGATAGGAAGTATTAACCCACTGTTGGAAACTGCGTTCGAATCGTCAAAGGTGACTATCAAACACTCTAAAGCACTAGCAGATGCTCGCATCTAAAAGGTGCTCCTTGAACTGATAGATTTGAATTGTCTTTAAACATCATTCAACATGTTCAGAGCACCTTTTCTATGCCAAAATCAAAGTTGAGCGGCTAAATTTTCGGTGGATCCAGGCTTAAGGGCAATTATGCCAACGGAAGCTTTCTGACTAAGTCGGCGGGCGCTATGGTTAGATCTAGCAGAGGGCTCAATGTTGGATGAGAGCTAGCTTCCAAGGCGAGTTTTCCCGGTCGGCCTTGTGATTTTTGGAATAACAGACCCCGATGTTCCTTCAATGGCGTCTTTGTGGAGAGGAAGACAAGTCTTTGCAAAAAAGGTTGTTAAAATCCCAAATGGTCATGCGAGTAAGGACAAGAGTAAAGACAAGACTTGATCTAGGGTCGCACCTAGAGGTTTGACATTGTGAGAGCCTTTAGTTGATTGGGTATTCGTCCAACTGGGTCGCAATTTTATTATTGATTTAAGAGCATAACTTTGATTGTTGTCATCTCCCATGCGATCGCGAACGCCAGCGTCGATTGAAATGTGGTCCTTTGTCTCATGGATTTTTATCAAATTGCTACTATCTTGACTTGTAGATAATTTTTGAGCTGAGGTTATATTTTGGTCAAGGTTGACACATCTCCAGCACGTGGCATGCGTGATCTTTTGCCGAGCGAGGTCGAAAGTCGATCCAAAATTGCGGAGGTAATTCTTAGAACATACCGTGAGCATGGATTTAATCAAATAGAGACTCCAGCGGTGGAAAACCTTGAAAGATTGATCGGTTCGGGCGGCGGAGATAATGAAAAGCTTGTCTTTAAGATCTTAAAGCGCGGCGAAAAGCTAAATGACCTAAGTGACGAAGCGTCTTTAGCTGATTTGGGTCTACGGTTCGACCTCACAGTTCCTCTCGCCCGATATTATGCCCAAAACTTCTCAAAGTTGCCATCGGTCTTTCGATCGATCCAGATTGGCCCAGTTTGGCGAGCCGAGCGGCCACAAAAGGGGAGATTTCGACAGTTTGTTCAGTGTGATATCGACATAATTGCCGAGCCTAATGTGACGGCTGAACTCGAGTTGATTTCCACCTCTTTAATCGCTACGTCGCGACTAGGCATCAATGATTTAACTCTTCGATATAACCATAGAAAGTTCTTGGATCAGCTTCTGCCCTGGAGCGGTGTGGCGCAAGGGTTGATCGGAGCCGCCTTGATTATCTTGGATAAGCTCGACAAGATTGGGGCCGATGGAGTCTCGCGCGAACTCATAGAGTTGGGCGTAGATGAAGCGGCGACCTCTAAGTTGGTTTCTACCCTGTTGGAGATCTCCACAAGCGACGCGTTGCCCCATGGTCTATTTGAGGAGATGAACCTCTCGGAGGCGGTTCAGTCTGAGATTTCGGCGATCGCAAGTTTAGGCCACAATGGACGTTTCGGCGATGTTAGGTTTTTGTTTGATCCGACTGTAATTCGGGGTATGGGTTATTACACAGGTGCCATCTTTGAGTTAGGAGTCTCTGAGTTTGGCTTTTCGATTGGCGGCGGTGGTCGATACGACAATATGTTGGAGCGCTTCGGACGCCCAGCACCAGCTTGTGGTTTTTCTCTAGGCTTTGAGCGGATAGCGCTCTATCTTTCAGAACAAAAATTTGAGATTCCAGATGTAAAACCGCTAGTTCGAGTACGTTGTGAGAATTGGGCTAGCTATGGCCCTGCAAGTGAATTTGTCGATCGTGCGATAGGAATGGGCGCAACCGCTCAAATTGAAGGCAGTTCTCGTAAGTTGGAGTCGGCGCTTAGAAGCTATCGAAGTGACTATGACGCAAGGGATACAAAGCCGCCCTGGGAGATCTTGATTGAGGTGGCCCAAGATGCAAATCGGGTCCACCGAATCGGTGGTGAGGTCCCGGAATTTGATATTTCCTTTCGGTCATAAGCCGTTAAAGATGAATTTATAGCCTCCAGAGATCCAATGGATAAGACCTCTAATAGGAGATTTTGAGCTAGTTTGTGATTTCTATCTTGTATTTTTATTGGTGACGGCTTTAGCGATCAACCGCTAGAGGAACAGGTGATTTCTACCTCTAGTGCTTATTAGATCAGGGCTAATTGGAGTCTGGGTGAATGAACATATAATTTGACCACTTTTATGAGTTGATTCGATTTCGGTCTTCGATTGCCAACCTGATTGGAAAAGATCGTAAATTTATTGTGAGTTAACTCGGTTAGGCTCATTTGGTGTGTCAGGTTCTTCGCGTCGAACAGTTGTTGTAGCTTTTATCTCCAATCTAGGTATCGTCATCGTAAAGCTGGCTGCGTTTTTGATTACGGGGTCAGCATCGCTATTCTCTGAGGTCTTGCATTCCACGGCGGACACTACAAATCAGGGTTTATTAATGGTGGGCCTTGAACGATCGAAGCGTAAGGGAGATGCTCAGCACCCCTTTGGTTATGCGACCGAGCGTTATCTTGTTGCCTTTGTGGTTGCTATTGTGCTTTTTGGGCTAGGGTGCCTAGCCTCTCTTTATGAGGGTATCACCAAGCTTGTTCACCCCCACCCTGTTGGTTCGCCCCTGGTTGGTTTAGCCGTCTTGGTGGCGAGTCTTTTTTTAGAGGGTCTTTCCTTTCGTAACGCAAAAGGCGAAGCGGCCCATGACCAAAGGGCCAACGAGTCGATCTTCAAATTTGCACATCGAACGAAAGTAGCAGAGATACCACTCGTTCTCTTCGAGGACCTAGGAGCAATCGCTGGACTTTTAATAGCTTTAATTGGGTTGGGCGCAAGTGCAATCACAGGAAATGATCGCTTCGATGCAGCAGGGTCGTTGTTGATCGGAATACTTCTAGGTGCAATTTCGATATTTCTAGGACTGGAAGTTCGGAGCTTGCTGATTGGTGAGTCGGCGGATCCTCTGGTCGAAGAGGCGATCCGAGTCGCAGTTTTGGAGAGTGATCACATAAGACGTGTCATATATTTGATGACGATGCATTTAGGGCCAACCGATCTCCTGGTGGCAATCAAGGTAGCATTTGATGGTGATTTAGCTTTTTCAACGGTGGCCGATGAGATCGACTTGGCCGAAGTGCGTTTGCGTGCCGTGGTACCTTTTGCCCGGTTGGTCTTTGTCGAACCAGATATTTGGCGAGAGAATCAGGACAATAAGTAGTGAGAACTTCTCGTCCCTCGACGATTTTGCCTCAACGAACCTCGATGATGTCTATCGCCAAGTAGTGAGAACTTCTCGTCCCTCGACGATTTTGCCTCAACGAACCTCGATGATGTCTATCGCCTAAAACCCAGGAGTCATGTATCTTTAGATGAAGTATCAACGCCCACCAAAACATAGGTGCTACTAGATAAGTGGCGGAGGGAGTGGGATTCGAACCCACGGATCTTTTGGATCAAAGCATTTCAAGTGCTTCGCATTTGTCCGCTCTGCCATCCCTCCGGAGTACAATCTAATCAAAAACTGCCCTGAATCCTGTCAATTATTTTGTTAATCCATATCCTTGATGGATCGCTAGCGTCACTTTCCAAAGGCAAACCTTTAGGATCTGTCATGTTGGGAAAGCTACCTAGAAACTTTATCTCAGGTAGTTTTCGCTTTAAACTCATGAGTGCGTCAGTCACTATTGGATCGCTCACATGGCCCTCTAGTTCAATGACGAAACAATAGTCTCCAAGGCCTTCCTTCGACGGTCGTGATTCGAGCTTTATTAGGTTTACGGTTCGTGCGTAGAATTCGGCAAGGATTGAAAAAAGAGAACCGGGCGTATCAGAGAGTTGGAAGCATACCAAAGCAGTTTTGTCGTGGCCGGTCGAGGGCGGAATGCCATCTTTTTGGACAAGAAAAAAGCGAGTCTGGTTGCCCTTGTGGTCTTCGATGTTTTCGGCTATTACCGAGAGGTCGTAGATCTTTCCAGAGACTCTTGGGGCGATCGCTCCGATCGCTCCATCGTTCTTTAGAGCCACCATCTTTGCCGCTTCGGCAGTTGATGTGCTTGCATTTGTAACGGCATTTGGAAGGTTGTTAGCGGTGAATTTCCTACATTGACCAAGTGCATGGGGATACGACCAGATCTCTTTGATATCGGATAGCGTTGCGCCCCGAAGTCCCAAAAGTTGAAGGTGGATGTCCAAAATAACTTCTCGAACTATTGTGAGATCGTAATCAAAGACCAGCGAGTCGATCGTGGCTGACACTGTGCCTTCGATGGAGTTTTCAATTGGTACGAACCCTAAGTCGATCGCGCCAGAATTGAGCGCATCTAAGACGGAATCGATAGTGATGAATGGAATCAGTTCGAATCCCAAGAGGTCTTTTTGAGAAAGAAGAGCCTCTTCTGTAAAGGTACCTTCGGGGCCTAGAAATCCCAGTCGCTTATTTGGATAACCCATAGATCTAATTTACCCTAGTGACCATCGATAGGCACGTTCTTTCTCAGAGCAATAGTTGTTACGTCGGTCCAGTTCGATAAGGAGATCTTGGCTTAGCACAGGTGAAATCTAATCAATGGCGCTGTGAACCACAACCACGCGCCACAACCACGCGCCACAACCACGCGCCACAACCACGCGCCACAACCACGCGCCACAACCACGCGTCGTAACCAAGGCAATAGCAGTGGAGTCAATCGGCGCAATGAGATAACGGATGGTTTTTGCTATAGGGGTGATTTGAGCCCTAAGTTAGATGTGGTCGGTCCTTTTCACCCAGGGGCGAGGTTGATATGGTTAGGCTCCAAGATCTATCTTTTTGTTGGTTTTGGTCTTTTGTGGCCACGTGAAGCATTGCGAGCGCAGTGACGTATCTTGTAAGTGACGGATTTAGATCCATTTTGAACCAACGGGAGCGCAATCCCCTTCCGTAAGGGCGGGGAGGTTCACGTTCAATTTGCTAATTCGCATAGCATGATTGAGATAGTTAGACAGCGTGTTGGCTCTATCGATAATTCGAAATTTTATCCAAGTTAGGAAATAATGTCGACAGGTGATTTTGCAGAAGTTGATCATGGCAGGTTTCCCCGAATTGGCCTCCCTGAGGCGATCTATGGCCCAGGTAAGACCGAAAATCAAATAGTTCAGCTGGCCATGGAGATGGACGCACAAGGACAAGGACCGGTTCTAGTTACTAGAGCAAATTCGGCGGCGGTCGCTAGCCTTCTTCGAGCCTTTCCTGGTGCTATGGTCTATCCGGGACGAGATCAGTTTCCAGATGCTCTAGCGACCGTTGTAATTGCAGCTAATGATAATCGGCCCGAGAAGGTTGGAATCGTGACGGCCGGGACGACCGATCTTGTGGTGGCGAATGAAGCGGCCGGTACGCTTAGCGCGTGTGGAATCGGTTTTGATCTGATCTGTGATGTTGGTGTGGCGGGTATTCACCGGTTACTTTCTAAGATCGATCAGATTAGAAAATTTGATGTAGTGATCGTGGTGGCGGGCATGGAAGGTGCTATTACCTCGGTTTTGGGTGGGTTGATCTCTAATCCGATTATCGCGGTTCCCACCTCTACTGGCTATGGAGCCTCTCAGGGTGGCCAAACGGCAATGATGGCGATGTTGGCCTCATGTGCTCCTGGTGTGAGTGTAGTGGGTGTTGACAATGGCTTTGGCGCTGCCTGTGGCGCGATTCGAATAATCAATTTGTTGTCAGCTAAACACCAAGAGCCCCAAGAGGTACCAACAGTTGCGGAGCATCAAAATTGAAGGCCCTTCGGTTGTGGTGTCCGTCGGGACTTTCTGGAGATATGTTCGGTGCCCTCTGCTTTGACCTTGGTTTGGAACCAAAGATCGTCAATGACGCTATTGGCGCCTTGGGGTTGGCGGGTGTTGAGATCATCGTTAAAAAGGTAAAGAAGGGTGACTTTTCAACTACCTCGTTTTCGGTAGTGGCCCAAACGGTGCAACCTCCAAGAGCCTTGGATGATATCCTCAAATTGGTTCAACAAAGCGGTCTATCTCTTGGGGTTATCGAAGGATTCTCAAAAGCCATTATTCGCCTTGGTGAAGTTGAGGCGAAATTGCACGGAGTTGCGCTCGAAGAGGTCGTCTTTCATGAGATCGGTGCTTGGGATACAATTGTTGATCTTTTGGTGGGAGTGATCGCACTCGAGTACTTTGAGGTGGAGGGGGTAATAGTCTCTGACCTCGAAGTAGGGGGAGGGCTAGTTGCCACCTCTCATGGGGTGCTAAATCTGCCATCACCAGCCACTCTGGAACTTATTTCACGCTTTTCCTTCACTCAAGCGGTGAGAGGAAATGAACTTTTGACCCCGACCGGAGCCGCTCTATTATCCGTATTTGCATCTGAGCCATGGCCAAAGATGGCCTTTAGGGCGCAAAAAATCGGATATGGAAGTGGGACGATTCACCTGGAAGATCGTCCCAATATGGTAGTGGGGGCCCTTGGAGAGGCCACTACCCCTGGCCAGAGATACTCCTATGGCCAAGAAATTGCCGTCAGCGGCTCTAAGGCCAAGGGGGATGGTTCGCATGACTATCCTTCTAGCTTTGAAGTTGCCAGCCTGCTTGAGACTAATATCGACGATCAAAGCCCTGAGACTTTGGCTTCAGTTGTTGAATTGCTTATCGCAAAGGGCGCGATTGATGCGTGGGTTAGTCCGATAGTTGCGAAAAAGGCTCGTTCTGGCTCGTTATTTAGCCTGATCTGTAAGGTTGATGAGGCGGATAGGTTCTCCAGAGAGATCTTTGCCTCGTTAGGGACTTTAGGGATTAGGCGTTCTATGGTAGATCGAGAGGTCTTGGCAAGATCCTTTATGCAGGTGGAGCTATATGGAAGGTTGATATCGATAAAGGTAGGACCCTTTGCCTCCAAGATTGAAGCGGACGATCTGTATTCGCTTGCTTTGATCTTGGACAAGCCATTTCTTGAATTGAAGCGAGAGGTCGCTGCGGAGTTTTCTAGATGTCATCCAGGACTGCCTTTTCCAGTTTGAGTTTTTGGAGCGATGGGCACGCAAAGGTGCCGTTCTTAGGTAAGAATAGAAGTTATGAGATTTAGACAACTGGGAAATAGTGGTCTGACAGTGTCAGAGGTCGGCCTTGGCTGCAATAATTTTGGAGTTCGATGCGACTTAGAGACAAGTCGTAGCGTAGTTGATCGTGCCATCGAGCTGGGTATTACATTTTTTGATACGGCTGACATCTATGGAAATCTTGGTGGTTCAGAGACCTTTTTAGGAGAGATCCTCGGCCCACGGCGCGACTCTATCATTTTGGCGACAAAATTTGGAATGTCGATGGAGACGGGCGACATTGCGCGCGGTTCAAGGCGATATATCAATAAGGCATTTGAGGCGAGCCTGCGCCGGCTAAAGACCGACTACATCGACCTCTATCAGATCCATGAGCCAGACCCCAATACCCCTTTGGAAGAGACCATGGCGGCACTAGATGAATTGGTCAAGCAAGGCAAAGTTCGCTATGTGGGATCGTCTAACTTTGCAGGCTGGCAGATCGCATCGTCAGACCATATCGCCCGTGAAAGAAATTACGAGCGTTTTATCTCAGCTCAAAACCACTATTCGCTTTTGCATCGTAAGGTTGAAGATGAGGTGATACCTGCGGCAAAAGCATTTGGAGTTGGGATTCTTCCATATTTCCCGCTTGCCTCAGGACTGCTCACGGGTAAGTTCAAGAGGGGGGCCGAGGCGCAAAAAGGTACAAGGCTTGCCTCTCGTCCAGGTGAGTTTGCGCGGGCTAATTTTGACTTGATTGAGGAGTTAGAGAGCTGTGCCAGTCAATTTGAGATGGAACTGATCGACCTAGCTTTTGGGTGGCTTTTGGCAAATGAGGCAGTTTCGAGCGTTATAGCAGGAGCTACCTCTCCAAAACAGGTAGAGCGAAATGTGAATACCAACAAAATTATCTTGTCCAAATCTCAATATGATGAAGTTGCCACAATCTTGGCAAAGTACTCCAATTGAGCTATAAATTCACCCCCCCCAATGCTCATTAGGTTTTACCTGGTTTGGCGTTGGTGACAAGATCTTTAGCTTTTATTCGCATAACACTCTGAAATGCTCCAATGAGCCCTTTTAATTTCTTGTAAGGTGTGTTAATCTTCTCATGACATGCTTACACCCGAGGAACTCGCCACTATTGAAGCATTCATGGCGAAGACTGAAAACATCGACGAATATAAGCGGGCGCTGGCAGTTCTCACCCTTGAAGATGGGAGTCCCCTCAACAGGACAGGCCTCTCTGTCAAGCATGTACAGCGAATTCGACGGTCATTCCGCAGCATTGGCACTGAGGCATTCAATGACAAGCGCCATAACAACGCTCCGGTACTTCTCTCAAAGTCTCAAAGAGATGAAGTGGCAATCATGCTCACGACTACAACTCCCAATGACCACGGCTATAGCAGTTCCCCGTTTTGGTCAACACGGATCCTGGCTACAGTACTCAAGCGCAGATACGGTGTTCTCTATGCCTCTAGGACTAGCTATTACGTTCTGTTTCGGGAAAGTAAGTTCAGCTTCCATCTGCCGGGCAAACAGTACGAGAAGGCTGATCCACAAGCAGTAGCTGAATGGAAAGACGAGCAGCAAGAACGTCTGAAAGAGGCATTCTCTGATCCAGATACGGTGATTCTCTGTGAAGACGAGATGGTTCTCACTCAGGCGACAACTACTCAGAAAGTGTGGATACCGAAAGGAACCACACCAGCTGTAATTGAGACCAATGGAACCAGAAAGAACCGGAGCATCTATGGGTTTTTGAACCTCAAGACAGGCAAGGAGCATGCATTTGCAACAGAGCGCCAGACTATGCATGAAACAGCGGCCATACTGCTGGCGATCCGCAAGATCTACCCAAGAGAGAAGATTCTGCTTATATGGGATGGGGCAGGATGGCACAGAGGGAGCGTCGCTCAAGAGGCAATTAGGGAGCATCACATCGAAGCAGTCCATTTCCCTCCGTATTCTCCGCAACTCA
>NZ_JXYS01000016.1 GCF_000949295.1 Acidithrix ferrooxidans | reverse complement strand
ATCCATCTTTGCGGTTGAGCCGGCAACTAGATGTTCAAAGTCTCTCGTGAAGCGAGATTTACGATACCGGTCACCCAAATGGCACTGACTCAGTGATTACTCCATGATTGGGGCATTTCGGTCTCCGTAGGGCACAAGAGATCCAAGTACGACGTATTCCCATGTCAAGATGTCTCCAGCGTGAGTTGATAAGTTCTGATGTCGTAGCGGTATTTTGTTTTGAATTTACGGCTTATTCAACAACACTTTGGACATGCGAGCTTGGATCGTGCAAGTTTGACATCTACAACAATTTCATCTTTTGAGATAAAAATATCGTTGACAATGACACCTTTAACGTCAAGCAACTGCTTGACTAGAGAGTTAGCGTGCACGGTTAGATCTCCTAAATCTGTGTGTTAGTAACTTCAAATTTAGAGGTCACAAACCGTGCACGTTTCATTCAATGCTTTTAAAGACCCAAAAGTTCTTATCGTACAGGCGTTACTTATCGGTTATGGGGTCTTGGTGACCCACATGAGGGTTAGGAGAGCCGACTTTCGTCCAGGCGCGTCATGGTGGATCGGTCCAACATGCCTAAACATTTCGCCAGTCTCGATCGATCAATAACCGTAAATGTCTGGATAGTTGACGCATCTGCCTGCTTTCAGATTAATGGTAACTTTGCTATTTTGAGCCGTTTTTGACTCTCCGATTTCTCGGCGACAATGGTTATTTAATCTTCGCCGATCGGTTCGCAAGGGAATATTGAATTGTACATAAACGCGAAGCGCCTATACACCATTCAACAATCTTTGACGACTATCACGAACGGTTTGCTACTGCTGCTACCGACTAAATCAAATAGTCATTGAAGATACTTGATGGAGCTGGCGGGACCTCATTTGATGGTCCAGAATTTATGTTATTTTTGGACCAAGTTGTTTTTAGGGGCTAACGACTCCAGGGAAAACGCTAGAGCAATTTTGTTATTTGGTAATAGCGGATGACTGAAAGAGCCTGTCCCTGGCTTACTCCGGGCGAAACGGATAGCCTTTTGGACTTCACAATAATTTCCTCCATCTACGTTATGGATACCAAGCTCGTATTAATAGCGGATCGTTAAATAGGGAGCCTTCCAATTGCAGTTCAGGAGATTGGTCGCGAGCGCGTAACGACTGGTTATATCGCGGGATGCCTACCAGATTCGAGTCTGGGGAACTGGTACCACCAGAGGTACCGGAAAGCCATCCGTTGTCAGCATTCCTTATGGGCACCAGCACGTGTTGGCAGATCTTTTCGTGTTCAGGCATCACGAAGTGACGCGAAGAGTAATCCGGCGAGCGCATTCCAAAGCGGAGTAATCGGTAGTATCGACTTCGATGTCGCACATGACCTCCTCATGCACTGCAAGTGCCTGTGCCATTGCCATTCCCTGAACGCGATCGGATCGGGTTATTTCGCGCATGGCAGCCGCATTCGGGTCGCAGTGAACTCCGATCCACAACACGTCAAGACCGGTCAATGCGCCTTGCAGTCGTCGTTGCCCTATACCTCCGGTCAGAAGGACTTCATCGAGAATTAACGATGCACCGTTATGAGTCATGAATGCCAGGCCTGCGTACCAGACGTCCTCGAGGGCTCGGAACTCGGGCTGGATGGTCACGGTGCCGTCCGATTCGAGGACCAATCCCGATCGGGGATCGTCACCTCTACCAGGGAGCGCCTCGATCAGGGCGTCCACTCCGAAGGTCAACCAAACTTTGGGCAAGATGTCCTGAAGGGCTCGCGCAATCGAGGACTTTCCTGAGCTCGAACCGCCATTCAGCACGATCACCTGGGTCATGACTTCTCGAAGTGATAGTAGGACTGAAGGAGCAAGAGGTCCGCGTCGAACAGTTGGCAGACGAACCAATGCCCCTTGGTGATTCGCTGCGACCAGGTGCCAGGTATCTCGTGCCTGAGCGGTTCAGGTTCGCCGATCCCGCTTGTTCGGTCGTACAAGGCATCGTCGAGCAAACATTTGATTCGTCTGGAATTATCGCGCTCAGTCTGCTGACAATATGCGTGATCCTTCGAGCCTCGGGTTGTAAAGATCGGCCTCATGCCCGATCGAGTTGGTGGTTGACGCCTTTGCTAGGGAGAGTCGCCTCCTCGGCATCGAGCAGGCGGTAGTGTCGATGACGTTTCCTCCGACAGTGAAAGTCCCAACAAAGGGGCCGGATCCTCCCGATGGCTCCGGACGTAATCTCGGTACCGCGCCTGGCGTTGTTGGAACTGGTAGACGGCATCAAGGAGATCAGTACTTGCATAGTCGGCTTGGGCGAACTTTTCCAGCTGCTTCAGTATTTGGGCTGATTGGACCCCTCTTCCTGCTCATTAAGGGCTGGAAAACGTGTGAGGAGGTCCTCACGGGACCGGCGAGACCGCTTTTGGCCCAGACGGTCATGGTCGGGAGTATAGGTGCTACGACAGTCCTGGTCTAAGCCGAGGTGTAAGCGCGCAGCCAAGGCGAACGCCACAGTGTAAAGCTAAGGTCGATCCGACCTTAGCTCGATTATACGAGAATGCGCTCGACCTAGAGTGGACTGCATGGATTTTTAGGTACCGACTTTTCAACGACTTGCGATCACCAAATCCTAAATCTTGCGAGCATTCTACGCCTAAAGTCACCACCAACATTAATGTACCTGAAATTTAGTATTAGCTCTCTTAAGTCGTCGAATTATATTTATGCATAAACTTTCCATTGCTTCCCGTTTGTAGTCACGTTCGCAAGCGTTGTTAGTCTCAATTTGGCGCATTAAAAGCTTCCGTTAGTTCCTCAACCGGTGAAATCGGCTGCAGATTACCCATCGTACTTTTTCCTTAGCCCGATAATTTGTCCCTTGGGAACCATTAGATCAAAGGGTTGGACGCTCTACGTAAAGAATCTCTTTTACAATAGGCGCACGGTATCAGATTCGGTTAGCGTCATTACCGCCAAGACGAGAGCCACTTCTCCTTTTTGACGCTCTCATAACGAGCTCGGACGATCGTATTTGCAGACAAAGGGCCACGTGTTCTAAATCACCGTGGTCTGCATCACGAGTGCGCCACTAGCCTAAAATATCAAAAGAGCCCCGAGCAATTTCGCTGATCAAGCTCTGGCATTTAGCACCTGACCTATATTGGTAATCTTCTTGAAATACTGCTTGGACTTGTGCCCTTTGGATTTTCAAAGGCTTTTCTACACTTGGGTATGACTGATACGCTCACATAATAGAAGGCCAATCAACTAGGAGCCTGCATTCTAAATGCTTGTTTTGTTTGGTCGAATTGCCAATATTGCGCAGTAACCGTGCCTGAGGCGCAGTCGGGGTTGCAGTTGTTGTAGGTACTTCTGATTTCGGTGCCTACAAAGGATGGATTACGGGCTAAGACATTTGTAGGAGTGGCTTTTCCAAAAGGGTAAAAGTTAGCATATTGCCAGCTTGATATCGAGACAGGTGAGGTTTGGATTACGAAGGCTCCAGGAATATTGTCGGCAAAGTCTAACGGGATCAAAAAGGTAGGCTTTCGATTATTCGTTACATCACCAACCGTGATTCCTGGTGAATATGAGGCAGTCACCATCCACGGAAAGCTGGGGTCAACAGCGGCAGGTTCATCAGAAGGTCGAGCGAGTTCGGCAACTACAGTCCATTGCCCCTGCTGGTAAGCCATAACTTTGACGTTGAGTGAATTCGGGTCATAGGAAAAGGCTGCCAGTGCAACTGGGGTCTGCCCATCAAGTACTGCCGGACTCAATATGAAGCCATGGTAGGTGATCTGTGCCGCACTCGCAGCGCTCGATTCGGTGCCAGACAGATTTCCTACGAACGTCGTCAAAGACTTGGCCACCGACGATGAAGGCGGGAAGGTGGTAATGGTCGACATATTGGTTGCGACAGAGGTAGTTGTAGTGGTAATCAAGGTGGTAGAGGTAGATTTGACGGTATCAGACCTGACAGCGGCTTGATTAGTCGCTTTGGTACTTTGAGCAGTACTTTTCTTTGAACTTTTACTCACCGTTGTTTTCTGTGATTTTGAAGATGGATTCGAGGCGATGATAGCAAAGGTTAGGAGGATGAGTGCCACGACTGAGCCGACAATCATAATCACCACCTTAGTCCCACTGTTGCCCTGCTTTAAAAGTTTAAACGTCATCTCTCTGCCTCCTTGGTGCTCTTTGGGCAACAGTAATATAATAGAGCGGTAACCCAAAGTTGATTTTTAGATCACATGCATCAGCACTGGTGAACCTCCCCGCCCTTACGGACGGGGATTCTGGCTCCGTATGTTTGGTTGGGGTTACCTAACATCGCTTCCATCATGCCACCGCGACCGACTGGTCTGGTGCTAATGAATTAGCACTGGTAGATGAGTTCGCTAGTTTCGGCTTGCTTGTCTGAGATGTCTCAGACAAGGCCCGGTTCTGGGCACTACTTCGGGCTCTGGCCTTACGGCACTGCACCTTTTGGTGTGACTTGCGTTGATTGGGTGGGTATGTTCACGGTGGCAGTTTCGCAAGAAAAGCCGTTGATCACCGAAAGCCGTTCCGGGTCAAATTGTGGGTCACATTCCGGGTCGCACACTTAATCAAACGCTTTGACATCAAACGCTTTGACTCATACCTCGCTTACTGCACCATTTGACTAGTTGGCTACCATTTTCGGTGAAGCGAGGTTACCCGGATTTAGTATTTTGAAAAATTTCCATCGAATCTATATCCCACTCACAAGTTGCATCACTAACGGATACGTCGTTTAAGATACCAAACCCTATGTCGAGTTGCGGTTTGTGTTCCGTTGGTTGATTCAGCTTTGGAGCCCCAAGAATGCAACTTGCAAACTCCAAAGGCCAATTAATTTCGCATTTGTAGCTGCCCTAACCTTGACTACTTAGAAGGACCGAAGTATTGTGCATCCGTGACGTGTTGTCCCCAAGTCGCTTCACCGATTGTCATAGAGATGTGCGTCATATAGTAATCCGGCGTGGCACCATGCCAATGTAATTCTCCGTCGCCTGAAACGACTACGTCACCGGATGTAACCTCTAGGACCTCGCCATCGTGTGCCTGAACGAGACCCTTGCCCTCGGTAACGTATAGTGTTTGGCCTCCGCGATGGGAATGCCAAGCCGTCCTCGCACCTGGGGTGAAGTGGACGGAGCCAACCGATAAAGGCGAGAGTTCACCACCATTAGCAAGACGATCTAGATAGACGTCACCGGTGAACCAGTCAGATGGTCCCTTTATGGTTGGCTGCCTTTTGTTCAATTCCATAGTTTTTCTCCCTAATTAGATGCCCGCTTGTCACATGCGCATCTTGCAACCTTGAAGCGACATATATCTTCTATCGCTAATAGAAGATATATGTCGAACACAGCTTCTAGGCAGCAAGTAGCCTGAACTTCTATGGAACCTATGGGGCGGTCCCCTCGAGTTCACCAATAGCTGCTTCTGCCACACCGATGACCACTTCTAAAATGTCGTGTACATATCGTGGCTCACGGATAAATGTCTGGATTTGAGCATCAAGAAACCGTGACATCTCTTTCTGGAATCCACTAACCGTGAGCGGTTTTCTAAGCAGCGCAACCCTTTCGGCCAACTGTTGGAGAAAACGAGCATAATCGAGATGATAGTCGTTTATCTTGGAGCGCACAAAGTCGCCATTTAGTAGGACTGCATCCTGGGCGAGCATATGAATATCCCATAGGTCCCTAGGCTTGACATGGTCGCGTGCTCCGAGCGCAACGATCTTGTCTGCCAGAATTTCCACTTTAGATTCGACTCTGAGCATGAGAGACCTGTAGCCAAATGAGACATTGTTGGAAATAACTTGAATTGGTCGCACTTCGCCGGTACAGGAAGAAATCCTTGCCACTTCAAGGTGAATGACATAATTCTGTTTCAGAGACCTATCAAAGTTTGGCAGCAAAATCTTTGACTTCCATCGGCTGACATGCACACTGTCATTTCCATTAGGAAGGTATTCATCTACCTCCGCCAATAGCCCATACGTAGCCCCCACGTTGTCTTTTAGCCGTTCCATAAAAGGCTTCATTTGGGAGGGATCAAAATCTAGTCCACCAGCAAAATCTAAATCCTCGGAATAAAGAACTCCGCCGTAGCAAAGGCGCAGTGCTGTTCCGCCCGTCAAGACCAAGGTTGACGCACTCCCACTTTGAAGTAGCGCCTGAAGGATTTCGTAGTGCAAGTTCGATAGTGTCGTAAATACATTGCCGTTGTCCCCTTTGAAGTAGCGCCTAAAGGATTTCGTAGTGCAAGAGTTCCTTCACCACCGCGGGTACGCTCGCCTGCCTTTCCCTTGCGATCTCCTGAGCCATCTCAAGCAATGAAGTAAACTCGGCTGCCATCATGATACCGTGGTTTCCATTAGCTCAACCATCGTTAGGTTGCGCTTGGTGAAACGTAGGTCTTCATATGCACGTTTTGGAGTTGCGACATGAATATCTCTGCTCCTATCGAAAACAATCTCTGGTGATCGTACCTTTCGCGACGTGTGAGTAAATTCAAGCACGCAATATGGTGTGTAAAATACGGAGCTTCGTCCTGTGGACATAAGCGTATATCTCTGCGCTATCTGCGAAATCCATCCTGCATCGGACAGTACCGATTCGAGAGAGAGGTATGAAAAATCAAATGGTCTAATGATGGATGCCAAAGCGAGAAGGGGCTCAGCTGGCATACTTCTTGCTCTGGGATTTACATATATCCCACGAGCGATACGCACGATATTGGGCTCTCCTAACCCTCATGTGGGTCACTAAGACCCCATAACTGATAAGTAACGCCTGTACGATAAGAACTTTTGGGTCTTTAAAAGCATTGAATGAAACGTGCACGGTTTGTGACCTCTAAATTTGAAGTTACTAACACACAGATTTAGGAGATCTAACCGTGCACGCTAACTCTCTAGTCAAGCAGTTGCTTGACGTTAAAGGTGTCATTGTCAACGATATTTTTATCTCAAAAGATGAAATTGTTGTAGATGTCAAACTTGCACGATCCAAACTCGCATGTCCACCGTGTTGTTGAATAAGCCGTAAATTCAAAACAAAATACCGCTACGACATCAGAACTTATCAACTCTCGCTGGAGACATCTTGACATGGGAATACGTCGTACTTGGATCTCTTGTGCCCTACGGAGACCGAAATGCCCCAATCATGGAGTAATCACTGAGTCAGTGCCATTTGGGTGACCGGTATCGCAAATCTCGCTTCACGAGAGACTTTGAACATCTATTCGCATAACACTCTGAAATGCTCCAATGAGCCCTTTTAATTTCTTGTGGGGTGTGTTAATCTTCTCATGACATGCTTACACCCGAGGAACTCGCCACTATTGAAGCATTCATGGCGAAGACTGAAAACATCGACGAATATAAGCGGGCGCTGGCAGTTCTCACCCTTGAAGATGGGAGTCCCCTCAACAGGACAGGCCTCTCTGTCAAGCATGTACAGCGAATTCGACGGTCATTCCGCAGCGTTGGCACTGAGGCATTCAAGGACAAGCGCCATAACAACGCTCCGGTACTTCTCTCAAAGTCTCAAAGAGATGAAGTGGCAATCATGCTCACGACTACAACTCCCAATGACCACGGCTATAGCAGTTCCCCGTTTTGGTCAACACGGATCCTGGCTACAGTACTCAAGCGCAGATACGGTGTTCTCTATGCCTCTAGGACTAGCTATTACGTTCTGTTTCGGGAAAGTAAGTTCAGCTTCCATCTGCCGGGCAAACAGTACGAGAAGGCTGATCCACAAGCGGTAGCTGAATGGATAGACGAGCAGCAAGAACGTCTGAAAGAGGCATTCTCTGATCCAGATACGGTGATTCTCTGTGAAGACGAGATGGTTCTCACTCAGGCGACAACTACTCAGAAAGTGTGGATACCGAAAGGAACCACACCAGCTGTAATTGAGACCAATGGAACCAGAATGAACCGGAGCATCTATGGGTTTTTAAACCTCAAGACAGGCAAGGAGCATGCATTTGCAACAGAGCGCCAGACTATGCATGAAACAGCGGCCATACTGCTGGCGATCCGCAAGATCTACCCAAGAGAGAAGATTCTGCTTATATGGGATGGGGCAGGATGGCACAGAGGGAGCGTCGCTCAAGAGGCAATTAGGGAGCATCACATCGAAGCAGTCCATTTCCCTCCGTATTCTCCGCAACTCAATCCCCAGGAACACGTTTGGAAGCAAGGGCGCTCTGCTGTAACCCACAATCGCTTCATTCCCAAGATTGAACCAGTCACAAAGGAATTAGTCGACTATCTCAACACGACGACATTCCCATACTCTTTGCTTGATTTCAAGGAGCAAGTCAGAGTGTGAGCTCTATAGTTGCCGGCTCAACCGCAAAGATGGATAAAACAACAGTTACGAAGCTCACCCGGATTGCTCAGAAAACAGTTGGTACGATCTGTGAGAGAGTAGTAGCCAAAGAGATCGATCCAAAGCGACTAGAGAAGCTCTCAATAATAGGGGTAGATGAGATTGCCTATCGTAAACACCATAAGTACATAACCCAAGTTATTTAGAGCCCGTAACAGATCATGAAACTGGAAAGATCGTCTATGGAGCAGAAGGAAAAAGCGCTAAGAGTCTAGATGGGTTCTTATGTGAGCTTGGTTCGCAACGTTCCAAGCTCTCACACAAGTAGCAACAGTGGACATGGGACCAGCTTTTGCTAAAGCTTTCGCTGATCGCACACCAGATACTTAGGTCGCAACCTCGATCCTTTTCATGTCGTTAAATTGGGCACTGAGGCCCTGGAGGAGGTAAGATGCGACCTATGGCGCCAACTGAGAAAACTTCCTACTCCAGATTACGCCCGTAGGTTTGTGAGTGCAAGATGGGCATTACTAAAGAATCCTGGTGATTTGACTCAACGCCAAAATGAGACTCTACGTCAAATAAAGTCAACCGCTGCAATACTTCTAAAGCCCTTAGAGATGAAAGAATCCCTAAGAGGGATATTCGGTAGTGGATTATCCAATGACGAAGTAGCTGAGTTCTTGGATTCCTGGTGTGCTCGTGCTTCACGATCACAGATACCTAGCTTTGTCAGATTGTCAAAGACAATTCGAATCCATAAAGCTGGAATTATGGCTGCTATTGAGCCCCCTAGCTTGAAAAGGGTGTCTCTAATGGAAGGCTTGAGGGTCTAAACAATATATTAGATCCGCCATTGCTAGATGCTATGGTCTTCACTCTGCAAAATCAACACTTGGCTTGGTGATGCTTTCATGCGGTCCGATTGATCTCAAGCTCCCCTACGAAAGGGTTGCTTGATCCACATCTATGTTAGGAGAACCCGATATTGCCTGCTCGAGTTTGATGCTTGAGGGATTGCTGAAGGTCGCCAGGTGAGTCATCAAATAGCAATTTGAGTCGAGGCACATCGAAAGCCCAAACCCCATGCCTGTCCCACTTGTCCAGTGTTTGCAATAGCACGCTTGTTTTCACGCAATCAAGCATACAGATAATGATATAAAAATATCATTATCTGTATAGTACTGGCGGCGATTTAACCCTTTGAAGGTGAGTTGACACGGACATCTAAGCTTTCGACTCGTCAAGTGGTTGGGATTCAATTGGAAACTTCGAATCCGCTCGAATGACCAGGAAGGTTCCGCTCCAAAATTCATATACATTAATATACATTTCGTTTCGTTTCTTTTCGCTCTCAAGCAACCCTCGTGTATTCTTTCCTGTCCACAAGAACAGAACTAATGAGAATTGGTAGTTGCCCATCTTACATGTTCGACTTGCGTCGCAATGGTTTGCTTGTAGTCCTCACCTGAGCGGTAGTCTTGACATCTGTTTTGACGTTTTGGCTTTCCATTCGGCGTAGGAATCTCATCAAGGATCTTTTTCACTTCTCTATAAGGAGTGAACCGGCTGATCTGGTGATCTTCAACCCTTGATTTGATATTCATGGATGCTACGTAGTCCACATCACCCAGCCAGTTGCAATCCAAATAAGGATTGCGACAGTGAAACATATCCCCGTTTCGGTTGTCTAAAGAGATATACCCCCACTTTGGATTAGGACATGTTTGGCGCATGTAGGCCGCGTTGACCGTTTTTATGTCGGAACCTTTGACATAGGTATGTACCGTTATGCGTTCTTGGTTCTCATTCCTTGCCAATTGAGAGCTCCGATAGTCTTGTCGCATAATCGATTCCCTGTGTGATGGCCTCTCGCGACGCGATGCTTTTTTAGCTCAATAATGATCCAAGTACCGGGCTACTTAATGCACTATAAGTCAAGAAATGCACTTCCCAAGTTCAGTTGACTGCGCATCACTTCGATTCCATCATGCCACAAGATTTGGATCGGCCTCCATCCATCCCTCGAGGTCTTTTCTGGAGGAATCGATGCGGTTTCAGACGAAAGGACCGTTCATTCCCGATAAGCCATAACGCTGATCCACTCATACCCGTGACCATTCAATTCTTTGACTCCACCAATCCAAAGTCGAATCACGACTTTGGATTGGTGAAGCATATTCGATCTATACGATATTGAAGTAAACGGGCTGAGCCCGTCCGCCCAAACACCCTTAAAAATGACCTTACAAGGTCTCGTTGCTTGCGAAGAGTAATCACGTCAGCATGGAAGAGTAATCCTCGCACTAACCGATAGCTAAAGGTGCTTCGCGCAGCAATCTCTTCGAGTGGCGCGTAATTGTTCGGACTAATCGATTGAAGCTACGTCAAACCTAGCCTTATTTGAAGACCAAAAAAGGAGCGACAATTAACGCAAGAACTCGATATTAAATTCACTTTCACTAAACAGTACCAAGGATGATCCAACAAATGCACCATAGTAAGAGGTGGGCGACCCACCACCAAATCAGAACAGAGTGATTTCGTGCAACTCGTAGCCGTCGACCACACTCGCCGAAGTCCTTCGCTAGCTTTGCCGCCCAGTTATACCCTTAGACGAAGCCACTCTTGACGATCGGCCTATGGTCTCTTGTCGCAAGAGACCATATTGGTTGGAGATTCAACTGCCAATCTCCTTATGAGATAGCGCTAAAGCTAGCCCCATTGTCATTTGTCCTAAACAGAGGAAGAGAGCCGTCGGTTACCACCGCCGAAGAACTACCAGTCGGAACTAGTCCATGATCTGAAGAGATCTGCAGCCAACTAGGAAGCGGCCTAGCCTTGAATGATTTACCGCCGTCAAGAGTTACTAGTAGTTGTTGAGAGGTCCAAAAATAACCAATCGATGCGCTTTGGAATTTGATTCCGTAGGGACCGAGATTTGACCAATAACTAGAGGTAAACCTCTTCCAGGTTTTCCCTCCATCAGTCGTGTGGTAGAGCGAATAGGTGGTTACCCTTACATTCTTCTTATAGGGATTGTTCAGAAGTGGACCTTGAACGCCGCCGATCACCCACCAATTGTTAGTCGACAACATATCAAGAGAAATTGGCATAAATGGCGCTTGGACGCCACGCCATGTAGATCCTCCATCAGAGGTAGCAACGATCTTGTCTCTCTTCGCAGTTGTCACCAAAATGCCATTATTAGGCGAAAGGAAATCTGAGAAGAGCACTTGCCCCGCATTTGGAATCAGAATATCTTTCCAAGGCCCAGACCGCGTCTTTAGCCAATAATTGCCTCCGGAGATAGCGACCTCACCGGAACTAAAGTCTTTGAAGTAAATCGGATTTGAAGCTGGTATGGAGGTAAAACTAACAGCCTTGGAAGAATCGAGTGGAATTACGACTCCCCAGCCATCTAAGGTTAGGCCACTAAGGATCTGATCGGCAAATGAAAGCTGAGATGGCCAATAGGAGGGAAAGACTTGTTTCCAAGTATTTGCAGAATTGGAACTCCAAACTGCTCCAAAGTTCGTAATTGCCAATGGACCATAAGGTGTCGTATGTCGATAATATGCAATTGAGGTAGATGGACTAGGTGACGCCGGCAATATCTGATCGGTAGACCAGCTAATACCACCATCGGTGCTTGAATAAACTGCACCTCGAGGTCCCCTGGCTACGACGAGGTATCCGTTTGTTGGCGAAGTAAAGGTGACCTCTTCCAAGTACCCAGTTATAGGTAGACCACTCGTGGTATTGGAAAAACCTGCAGTTGATACAACTTTCCAAGTTGTGCCACCATTGTGTGTAGTCAATAGTGTCTTAGCTTGAGAGCCGGCGCCTGGCTGACTAGCGATAGCTAAAAAGCCAACCTCTTGAGAAGGAAAAGAAAAACTGGAACTATTAATGAGAGCGCCATTTGATGATGCTATTGCTAATATTTGAGTCATGCGCCAGTTCTTTCCCTCGTCAGTCGTTGTCTCAATCGCATCACTTGGTGGTTGATCAGCTGTAGAGTTTGTCACTGAGGTAACGCCAACGCCATCTTGGGGGCTGAAGAAGTGAATCTGTGTGAGCAGACCCGTAGAGACCATTGCCCACTTCTTTCCACCATCACTACTTGAATAGAGTGTTGTAAGTGTTGCAATACCAGACGGATTTGAACTTGGGTTTCGAACCAAAGCAAATCCGTACTTTTGACTAGGAAATTGCAACTGTAGAATCTCGCCGTCGATCGTTCCTAGTGCGGCGAAGTTAGACTTGGGCGTTGGTCTTACAAAGATCTGGCTCGTTGACCCATTGAACTCAGCCCGATAAATAGAGCCAAATTTGGTAATATCTACAGCTCCGCTCAGATTCAAATTTGGAGTATTGCCCCAATTCACGTTGACCGGCGAGCCAACGTTGATCTTTGGTGTATAAGATCTCAAAACTTTGCTAAGGGGCACCTCGGTCAAGGAACTTTTCGGTGGAGAAACAGATTTGCTAGATCCACAGCTAGCCAAAACCATAGTTAGAAGGGCGATAAGTACTGACGTTCCTGACAAACGAAACAATTTCATAAATCACCGTACCATATATAGAAAATTGATCAATATCGATCGCAATGATCACTTTGGAAGATTCCCACTGCCTTGACCGCTTCGCTTCTTCTAAAAAGCAATGCCCATGATCACGTCGATAAAAGGATAATCCTAATGCTAAAGTCGCCTTGGCGTATGGGGGGGGCTTAAACTAGGTATTGGAATTTACAAATTGCAAAAGGATGGCGTTTGATCAGGGCATTAACCGAATCGAACGAAATAAGAACACTTTTGACCATTCGCAATTCGGTCGACCAACTTCAAGCACTGATAGCTGATGATAGATATCACCGAATATGACCACCCATTAAGAGCCTCAGACCTCCGGTAGTTGAGCCACAATCCCTGTTTTGAACAGGGATTTCTTTTATGTTAGGAATTGCATAAGTCGTTCAATAGTGCTATGATAAGGAGATGAGAAAACGCCGAGAACAAATCGAATTGCTTCCGGGTATGCCTGCGCCATTCAAGCTCACTAAGACGATGGTAAACGGCGAGATGGTGGTGAGCTGGGGGCCTCGGGCAGTTTTCGTCTACGATCCAGCGGACCTTGGGATGCGAAACTTGGCCATCGTGGCACTTACTTCGGCAGGAGCCTCGGGCTTAGAGGTGGCTGCTCTCTTTGAGTTGCGACCCGAATACATCTCGAGATTGCGGGGCAGAGCATCCAAGGGCGGTTCCGCCGCTTTGGTCCCACCTATGGGACGACCCCGGCTTCTCAGTGATGAGGCGATTGCTCAGGCCTATGCCATGGCGGATGCAAACCGTCCAGGGACCGAGATCGCCGCTGCAATTTCGGTCTCGACCGCCACTGTGAGCCGTCTTCTGGCACGGCGAGTTCGCCCTGAGTCCGAACAACTACGCCTCAGTGTCATTGATGGGGTTGAAAAGCCCGATCAAGCAAACATAGAAGCCGAATCCGCCATAGTAAAGCCCGATCTTGGAAACAGTAGCGACACCGACAATCCTGTAGTTACCCGCATCAGCGATGGGATCCGCCAAAGTGCCTATGCAGGGGCGATGCTTTTGCATGGCTTTTTTGATCGAGTGGGTGCCAGTGCTGTGTTCGGTGTGTTGCCATCAGGTAGCGCACGCCGCTACGACGTGAGCGCCACGTTGCTTGTTGCAACCTTTGGATTCGCACTTGGTGCATCGTCACTAGAGGGAACCAAGCACCTATTGGACACTGACGCCGGAGCACTGGTCGGCTTGGAACGCTTTCCTCATCTTCGAACCCTGCGCCCCCGGCTCGCTGGCCTTGCCGATGAGATTGATCCTCTTAGAGTACAAGTAGCTCTAGCCAAGGCAATGCTAGAGGCCGACGATAGCGCTCCGGAAGTGTTCTTTGTTGACGATCACTTCGTTGCCTATACCGGGTCTGCTCCACTGGCTAAAGGTTGGAATACCCGCCGACGACGCGGCGAGCCAGGTAGGAGCGACACGTTAATCGTCGATGAGAATTGGCGGGCCATCTGTTTTTCATCTGGAGCACCGTCGTCGCTCTCCAAAACCATGTGGGGTCCTCTTGAACAGCTACGGGTCATCTGTGGGGACCGCCCGGTGATGGTCGGCTTTGACCGGGGTGGTGCCTACCCCAAGGTCTTTGCCGAGTTGAACAAGGCCGGCTTCGACTGGGTCACCTATCGCCGTGCCCCTCTTGAGGTACCTAGTGTTTTACCTAAACACTCATGGGTAACCATAGATGGATATCGACACTACATCCAAGTAGCATCAGAGACTCTTCATCTAGAAGATGTCGGAGCGCTCCGCCAGATCAGCATCTATGAGGATGGTCAGGTGGCATTGCAGATCCTCACCTCTGATTTGGTGAGCAGTGCTGCTCGCCTAGCACACACCCTGAGATCGCGGTGGCGCATCGAAAACAGCTTCAAGTACTTACAAGACCACCACGGCATTGGTTGGTTGTGTGACTATCGCATGGATCGCCGCCCTAATGTAGCCAAGGTAACCAATCCCATGCGCACTCAAGCCCATAACGCACTCAAGAGCGCTGAATTAGCTGTTGCAGAGCTTGAGAGATCTATTGGAAGAAACGCTACTACCCAAACTGCCGACATCAAAGAGAAAAACAACACTCTTGATAGTCTCTCGCGTCAACTCGAGGTGGCACGTGTGGCCTTCGAGGAAGCAAGAGTTGCACTCAAAGCTATCCCCGCCAAGATCCCCGCTACCGATATCGATCCCAATGCCACTAGAGCTTGGCCTGTCACCAATCGCCGGGCCTTACAGATGGTCTGTAGATTGCTCGCTTACAACGCAGAACTTGACTTGGCTCGAACGCTCAACAACTATCTCTGTGATCTAAATGAGTACCGGAGCATTACTCGTAACTTGCTTCATCAGCCCGGTGAGATCCGCTATAGCCCAAGAGCAATTACCGTTACCATTCGTCAGCCTGATGCTCCCCGCATCAATCGAGCCCTTAGTCTGCTCATAGAACAACTCAACGCTAACCCACCGCGCCTTAGCGGTGACAACCGACCAATTACTTATCAGATCGAGCCAAAATCTTGACATTGATGTAATTCGCTATTACCGGAGGTTTGAGGCTTGGGTCAGAAATGGTATATAGCTCCCTTAGGGCCTCTTTGGCCTGCCAAGCAGTAGCAACCTCATTGCCTGGATCATCGGCTTTGAGTAGTCCAACGAGCTTATCTTTGGCATAACTAGTCAATCGTTCATCTGCCATAGTTAGTAATCGTCGTATTCTATACAAAGGATCACCTGCTCTTGCGCGTGACCCATAGAGCTCGTTCTGAACTCGACGCCTAGTTTCATCGATTCGTTGGTTGGCCAGCTTGATCAGGTGAAATGGATCGGCTACAAGGGTTGTCTTTGGCAGAGCCTTTCTAAATACGGCTTTGTAACCACCAGATAGATCGAGGGTTCCCCATTTAACTCCATCACGCCAGCTTTGTTCTTGACTTTCAATCCAAGCCTTTGGATTGGCTCCGCCTCGACCCGCTACAACATCTAAAGCTACACCACGTCTCACATCTAGAAATAGTTGTAGCCCAATTCTGTTTGTGATACTTACCTTCACGGTAGAACAAGACCTCGTCTAGTCCCAGAGCATCCACAGCACCAAAACGTGAAGGATCATCCACCAATGCAGCTCCATAGGCAACGACTGCGTCATTTATCGTATGCCAATCACAGCCAAGTTCCTTAGCCACACAAGAAACGCTACGACGCTGGGCTCCAACAGCATAAGTTGCCCATCTAGCCGCCCGATCACTTAGGCGAAGACGACCTTGTGGGTATTTGAAA
>NZ_JXYS01000015.1 GCF_000949295.1 Acidithrix ferrooxidans | reverse complement strand
AAAATATTTTTCTACCCGATAGATCTCTCCGCCAACTGTAAAAGCCAAGGTCACGCACATCGGTAACGTAAGATTTCAGGAAGGCACTAGCGTCAAAGCTATAGATGCATTGAGGGCTTCTCACCGAAATAGATGTCCTGCCTCCCGTGCCAAGCACAACAGAAAGAGGCATAAATGGCTTATCAGACGGTAAATCCATATACAAATAAGTTAGTCCAGAGCTTTCCATACGCGTCAGATGCTGAGATCGACGCCGCAATCCTGAAATCTCACGAGGCGTTCTTGAATTGGCGTACCACCGGGTTCGAAGACCGATCGAAGGTCATGACGCGAGCAGCAGAAATACTTCGAGCTGATAAGCGTATGTTCGCGGATGTGCTGACGTTAGAGATGGGAAAGATATCCGCTGAGGCAGAGCTTGAAGTAGAACTTTGTGCCGACATCTTCGACTACTTCGCCGAGCACGGCGAAAGTTTCCTTAAGGATAAGCCCCTTGAGGTCAAGGGCGCTAAAGAGGGTACTGTGACGATTGTATTCGAACCGCTCGGAGTTATCTATTGCATTGAGCCGTGGAACTTTCCTTACTACCAGGTTGTGCGCGTTGCTGCTCCACAGATCCTCGCCGGAAATACTGTCTTACTAAAGCATGCGAAGAACGTGCCGGCTGCGGCACAGGCAATGCAGAAACTCTTCAATGATGCTGGGCTTCCCGATGGCGTCTTTACCAACCTATTCATATCGATTGCCTCTACCGATCACATTCTGGCAGATCCACTGGTGCGAGGAGTTGCGCTAACTGGCAGTGAGCGCGCCGGCACGATCGTGGGCGCCGCTGCTGGTAAGAACCTGAAGAAGGTCACGATGGAGCTCGGTGGTTCGGATGCATTCATCGTTCTCGAGGACGCCGATATCGACAAGACCGTTAAATGGGCGGTAATGGGGCGGCACTGGAACGCCGGGCAGGTGTGCTGTGGGTCAAAGCGGCTGATAATTGTGGATGCAGTATACGACGAGTTCATGGACAAGTACCGTTCTTCAGTGGCGGCACTGCGCGCTGGTGATCCGCATGATCCAGTCACGCAACTTGCTCCGCTGAGCACGCAAAGTGCAGTCGATATGCTCGCCGAGCAGGTGAAGACGGCTATCGACAGTGGTGCGACCGCAGAGAGGCTAGGCGAAGCAGTCCCTAAGCAGGGAGCGTTCTTCCAACCGACCATCCTCACCGATGTGAAGCCGGATAACCCGGCGTATCAGACCGAGTTCTTTGGTCCGGTGAGCTTGGTCTTCCGTGTCGCCGACGAAGACGAAGCGATCTCCGTTGCGAATGCCTCCATCTATGGATTGGGCGGGTCGGTGTTCACTCGTGACGTGGTCCGTGGAGAGCGTGTCGCCCGGCGAATAGAGACAGGCATGGTCTTTGTTAATCACCCAACTGTAGTTAGAGCCGACATCCCATTTGGAGGTGTGAAGAACTCTGGCTTCGGAACCGAACTCACCGAATTCGGCATCCGCGAATTCGTCACTAATAAGGTGGTCGGCGTCGTTGATATCGACGCACCCTTCTAGGTGATATAGGAGCTGGTCTCGGTATTTTATTGCAGTTGCGTCGATGGAGTTACGCCGTTTTTTCTTTACGTCGCTGTCGTGAGATAGCCGAGACTGGCAGTTGTTGGCCTGTCATCATGCGTGCGTGGTTGACGATATCGAGATGATTCTGTTACCCGTCTTCGATCTCGGAAGCTAAATGTTATTCGTGATTGCCAATTAGTTTTCTAAATTGGAAGTCCAAAGTGTGGTCATCTGATTTTATTGGCGAGATAACCCGAAACCATGGTGCGCGATCCTGCGGTGGAATGAAGCGCACCATTTGCACCTCGATCATTTAGTTAGCTATTTGGTAGCTACTTGGCTGGGTAGCGTTCACCCCGGAACCGTGAAGTTAGCCATAGCAATGCCTAAGAGCACTTCCTTGATTCATCGGTTCCAGTGCGAAAACGTGCACGAATCCTGGTCATCTGGTGGCGCTTTATGCAAAGAGGAGTATTGTGCGGATATTTGTTAGAAGTTTCGATACACTTCACTTCGGATACCGATTTCCACCACTAAGACGATAAGTTGGTCGTCGTCGATTGCATATAGCTCGGTAGTCGCCAACGCGTAATCGCCAGATCCCAAGAAAGCCTTTAAGGGTTCGAAGTTGCTTCCGCGTGGATCCGTCTTGAGTTTGTCGGTGAGCGCCCGACAGAAGGCCCCCGGACTAGAGTAGGTTCGCTTTCGTTCACTCATGTTGTGCGCCTGTTTCGTGAGGCTAATTTAGCGCTAGCAGCTTCGAACGGTGTGTCCCGCGCCTCTTGCATCCATTTTGCCGCCTCCTTGTCGCCGACGAGGTCGAGCAGCCAACGAAGAAGAGAGACCATCGTTGCGGCGTAGTCCGAATCGACCGGCGTGGGGGACAAGGCTCGCAGCGAAGGCTCCGGGGAGTCGAAGCCCTGGCGGATGGCGTGGCAGTAATTCCCAAGACTGCAATGGGACTCTATCCGGTTGTGTTATTGCAGTGTTCACTACAGAGTATTTAGAAGTATTCAAAATTTGGATTGAATCTAAATCGGATGGGTGACATCGCATCAAAACAGGGGGTTTTAATGCGACATCGCATCAAAACAGGGGGGGTTTTAATGTGATACAACATTAAAACAGGGGGGGTGGTATTAGCGTAGAATCATGCGCGACGATGAAATTCGTACTCGACTTCGTGAGAACAACCCATGGTGGCAAGCGGCCGCAGCCGGGCGAGATCCTGATGGGTGGGCGTTGGACGATCGCTCTCTTGTGTCGCGAAAGTCCTTTGATTTGGGATATCGATCCAACCTCCTTCACGATGTCGCCAACGGAGACGTGGATGATAAACTTATCGTTCTTCGAGGTCCTCGTCGTGTCGGAAAGTCTGTCCTTCTAAAAGACACGGCATTGACACTTTGCGGACGAAGTGACATCGATCCGCGCCAACTCATCTACGTTGCACTCGATGGTATGACGCTAGCCGACCTGCGCCGAGTGGTCCGTCTCGGTCGTGAACTCACACGTTCAATGGGAGAGCGTCGGCGAATTTGGCTCCTCGACGAGGTGACCGCGGTTAAAGGCTGGACGGCGGAGCTCAAATATCAACGCGACAATACTCCGTTTGGTAACGACACCGTTGTGTGTACGGGGTCATCGTGGGATGATAGCTCAAATGTCAAGAGAGATCTAATGGCGGGTCGATCGGGGGAACGTTCCAATCGGCGTTCACGTATACTTCATCCGATGTCGCTACGTGATGTACTGATCGCTACGAATCGCCTGAATCCATCCTTTGAAAAAGTACGTCCGTGGGAGTTGCAATCCCCGGACGCACTTCGTATCGTAGAAACACTCGAACCATTCGTAGACGAACTCGATCTCGCGTGGCAGTCTTATTTAACGTCGGGCGGGTTTCCACGAGCTGTAGCCGAGAACCATAACACGGGGGCGGTGAGCGACTCGTTTCTAGAAGATCTTGCGTCGTGGTTGCACCGCGATGTTGATCCCGATGCCCACGATGACTCGGTTCCACGGCTGCTTTCGACGATCGAACAACATTGCAGTTCCCCTCTTTCTAGGAAGACTTTGGCGGAGGAGTTGGGTTACGCCGATGGCAACGGATTCGATGTTCGTTTGAATCGACTTACACACGCCTATGCGGCGCTTTGGTGTCACCAGATCGATGTGGATGGGAATCGCAAAAGAGGTTCGCAGTCCAAGATGTATCTGGCTGATCCACTGCTCTCGTGGATTGGTCCTCGTCTGAGGTCTGGGATTCCTTCGCCAGACTTTACTCGTCTCACTGAAGCGGCGCTTGCGGTTTCGGTAGCTAGGGCAGTCGATGATTTGCAAACGGGACGTTGGGAATCCGACGATGCAATTGGCTATCTTCGGACTGGAAGTGGCAAGGAGATCGACTTTTCAAAGGTTCCAATTCCAAGTCCCTCTGGTGTCAAGCAAAGCGTTCCAATGGAATCGAAGTGGGTGTCGACTGGTTGGCGAGCCGAGGCAAGGTCAATCGAGGGTTATTTTTCGTTGGGAGTTGTGGCTACACGTACAATATTGGACACTTCTCATCCGGCATGGGCAATTCCTGCGCCAATTGTGGCACTTTTGCTTGAGTGATGTGGGCTTTGAACTCTCGGCAAGCAGTTTTAGCGTAAATAAACCAATAAGGTCGATATTGTTGCCAACGCCTTGAATCCGATGCGCTTTTGATTTTGCAGTTCGCCGCTTTATCCTCCCATCTTGACACCTAACGGTTCCCACGTATTCCTTGAACGATAAATGAAGCCCGTGAGATAGGTACTTTGGGTCTCGTTATTCGTAACCTCTCCGATTCGAGGAGTTGTATGGTGAAATACTCCCCGCCCTTACGGACGGGACTTTCCGGCGCAATTTCATGCATTATTCCCAGTAAAGACCATAACGGTTGGGTTTAGTAGGTTCTTTAGGTTTACCATGTATTATACTTTCATATAACTAATTTGAAAAAGGAGCGTAGTGTATACAACGAATCTTCGTAAGGTCGGAGGGTCAGTCATGCTTGCCGTTCCCCCTGCTCTCCTCGATCTATTACACCTACATTCAGGTGAGACTGTCGGAATTGAAATAGATAACGATCGGCTAGTAATTACAAAAGCTCCGCGAGCACGATACACCTTGGAAGAATTGCTAGCTCAATGTGATGGATCAGTGGAACTATCTCAAGAAGACCGGGTTTGGCTTGATTCAGAGCCCGTAGGGAACGAGCTACTTTAGTGGAACGTGGCGATATCTACCTTGTGTCGCTTGACCCAACTTTGGAACATGAACAAAGAGGCACACGTCCCGTATTGGTGGTATCAGCTACTGCATTTAATCGAGTCGTTAGGGTCCCTATAGTCTTGCCCATTACAACAGGAGGTAACTTCTCCAGGACGGCGGGTTTTGCTGTGTCACTCCAGGATGCAGGAACGAGTACCAACGGAATAGTCAGGTGTGATCAGCCGTGTGCTATTGATTTAGGAGCCGCTAATGCCCGTTGGTTGGAAAAGGTTCCAGGATCAGTTCTCGACGAAGTGCTGGCGAAGCTTGCTCCGATATTTGAATGAGAGAAACAGCAGACCTTCTAAGTTTGCCATTGAAACAGTGGCTCGTTGAAAATGTTTAAGGTTGCGGCGTCGATTCGGGGTTAGAAGTTTGCCTGAGTAACCTCCTTGAGTATCGCAATATCAAGGGTCTGGTCAACTACGATTCTTTTTAGAGAGGAGTTCTCAATGTTTGAGTTCCTTGAGACGCTTTACGTCGTTGCCTTTATTTCCGCCGTAAGTGCTCTTCCATCGGTGCCAGGTCGCCTCGGCAACACCAAAGCTCCAGGCAACCTCGCTTGCAGTTGCACCTTCATTGAGCATTTTGTCCCCTTCGGCGATCTTTTTCAACACCTGTTCTGGGGTATGTCTCTTGGACTTCATGAAATTTGCCTCCAGCTACGTCATGGATACAAAAATCGCGTTAGTGGTGGATTGATAAAGTGGGAGCCTTCCAGCTAGACAATTGGTTAGACCTGAGTTCGTTCCAAGGTAAAGCCACTATTCAATTTCGGGGAGTTGACAGCGAAGGTTGCGAGACCTGAGTGTTACCAGTTACACGTTGAATATGACAAAGTCCAATCAATACGTCAAGACAACTATCTCGGTTCCTGTTGAGGTGTATGCCCGTGCGACGCGCCGCGCTAAGGAACTGGGTACCAGTCGTTCGGCGTTCTTTGCCGGTGCAGTAGAGAAGGAACTAGAAGCGGCTAACTCATCGGCTGGCGTGATTGACCGCATTAACGCAGTGGTCGACGCCGTCAATGACGACACGAATGAATTCTCGACAACCGCGGCTCACCGTCTGTTGGCAAAGGACGACGGCACGAGGTGGTGATTCAGCGAGGGGAGGTGTACTGGGTGGACTTAGGAGAACCACAAGGGTCGCGACCCGCGAAGCGTCGACCCGTTTTGATCGTGTCTGATGACCTTTATAACTCGAGCAAGTTGGCCACCGTGGTGGCTGTAACCTTCACCAGCACACTCCACCTCGGTGATATGCCGGGTAACGTGCACATCGCCGAGGGCGAGGCGGGGATGACGCGCGCATCGGTGGCTAACGTGACGGCCCTTGTCACATTGGACAAGTCCGAGCTCGGACGCCGTACTGGCCGTGTGCGACCACTCACTCTCGAACGCATCGATCATGGCCTACGGGAGGTCCTTGGGCTTTGAGTGTTAATTGGTGTCAGGAAACGTTTGCCACTCCCAAAGTGAGCTTCATGACGAGTTCGTCCACTTGGTGGAGGTAATTTCAAATTTCTTCGATTTTCGATCTTGAACACGGCAATCGTTGGGCGCCACAAGCGTGAACGTTCAGAGCCTTATAGTGGGCCGCCCGGAGTTCGATCTGGCACCTTGAGAGTGTTTCCAGAACGTCCAGGGACGTCCATCAGCCTCGAAATCTGCTCGCCGGACGAAGTGCAATGTCCACCAACGTCCAATGACGTCCTCTCACGTTTGAATTCGTGGCTAACAACATAGATCCCGTTGTGGGTTCGCGGTTCGACCAGAAGATTGTGCGTATCGGCCTGCAGTTTTGGGACTAGCGCAACTTAACCTGAATCCACAGAAATGGACCAGCTTGAGCCCTTCGGTGTGACTTCAAGTCGGTTTTTAGGAACTGATTTAGGTTTGACGGAGGGTCTATGGCTTAAATCTGGTTTCAGAGTGCCAAATATGACCTATTCGCTTTGTGGTTGAGCCTGTTTGGTCATTTTTGAGATTCTGAAATCTCATTTTGGGTATAGTGACCTAATCCCTTGTCTTCTAGAGCAGTTCCTTCAAGTAATATTCAGTGTGTTAGGTAACCAGATGTTCAGGTGATGGCGATCTCAAACTTTCTGATCCGATCAAGAGCCTCTAAGAACTTATCCTTATAGTGCCAGTGTTCTTCAAGATGGAGTATTACTTTTCTAGCTGAACGAGTGATATGTCCTGCGATCTGAAAGTAACACCGTCGAAGCTTTGGTGTGGTTATTACAGTTTCTGTAATAGCACCTATTCGTGCCAGGTTGTGTGCAATTGCACCGTGCCAGGTTGTGTGCAATTGCACCGTGCCAGGTTGTGTGCAATTGCACCGTGCCAGGTTGTGTGCAATTGCACCAATGGCTAATTAGACCAGAGCCAACCAAACGGCATTAGCGTTCATGTATCTGGATGGAACATGATTCCGCCTAGAACCTCCTTTGAGATCCTTGATGACTAGTTCGATCTGGGCATGTGCTCGGTGATCAGCCTCAAGGAAAAGCGTTTCGCCTTGTCGATCGGTAATAAATGCGTGATAGTCATAGTCACTAAATAGTGCCAGCTGAGACCCTGGAGTAGGCTTGACCCTTCGTACGATAAGACGAACGTCTTGTCTATCTCTTGCAAATGCGCGATATTTCACTTCTGCTACATCAGCTCCACCTTCAAGCCAATAAGGAATTGAAGTCCATGTTTCTTCTGGTATGGCTGCAATAACCTGCTTCAATCGTTTTGACATCCGTGTTGTAATGCAAATGCGCACATCACCCGCACTAGCTGCGTCTCTAACGGCTCTTGAGTAGAACCCAGAGTCAAAACGCATGGTTATTTCACCAGTTGCTCCAGCGGCTCTCGCATTGTTGATTACCTGAGTTACAAACTCTCCGGCACCACGGGCGGTATTGGCATTGCCTTCACGTGTCACTATTCCAAGAATGTCACCTGTTTTACCAACAGCTGCTAGGTGTGGGTGATACCCCCTTACTTTGGTATAACCAAATCCAGCTCCTTCTTTTTTGTTTCCATATACCTGACATATCGTGGAATCAACATCAATGGTGAGTGACTCATCACCTGGACCTGCTCCAGCTAGCCAGGCTCGTTTTAGCAACAAAGCTGCAACTCGTTCAACATCTGCGATGTCACTGGTCTCAAAACTACGCAAGAAGACACCAAACCTAGATGGTGCTGGCATTATCTGACCAAGGATAACTTGCGCTTTTGGGCTTTCAAGGATTGCAGTGTCATCAATGCAATCACCACCGGCCAAGATAGATGCGACGATAGCCATAGCTTTTCTGCCAACATTTGCTCGTCCAGGACGATCCTCTAGGTCAATGTGTAAATCAAAGAGATCCCTAAGGCCAAGTCTCTCAGCAAGGGTGATAGGGAGTATTAACCCACTGTTGGAAACTGCGTTCGAATCGTCAAAGGTGACTATCAAACACTCTAAAGCACTAGTAGATGCTTGCATCTAAAAGGTGCTCCTTGAACTGATGGATTTGAAGTGTCTTCAAACATCATTCTACCAGGTCAGAGCACCTTTTCTATGTCTAAATCAAAGTCGATCGGCTAAATTTTCGGTGGATCCAGGTTAACTCGGAATACCCTTTAGAGCCTGGACGCAACTCCTTCATTTTTTTGTGACGTGATGTCTTCCCTGTATCTACCAACGGGCGCCGCAACTGTGGGCCTCGGTCACAGAGCAAGCAGCGACAACTTGTTCATAATAATTATGATCGAGATCATCGAGCCAGGACTGCACGAGTTCGAGATTCACTTCCAGCGCGAGGAAAGTATATAATATGTAGGCTGCATAACTCAAGGGTTGTTAGAAATTTGCCATACAGGGTGTCGCCAATAGGAATAACATAGATTCGTAACCGGAAGGCGCAATGGCCATTCCTAGTAGTAACAATTCCTGGACTTATGCATCAAAGTAAACCATTGCCACCAAATAAAACTATGGCCCACCAAAATCGCATATCCCGTAATCCATTTACTTTTACCGACTCTCGAGAATCATCAGGTCGCAAAAAGTTGTCCATCGCAACTCCCAACATACTACTAACATCGGTAATTACCTTGTAATAATTGCACTCATGACCATCTCCCCGTAGAGTAAGGATCCCTAGGTGTCAAGATAGTTGGCATTTATTCGAATAGAATACCAACCATGCAGGGCGAGAACTTTGATCGAACACGATGAAGCCTTATCCAAAGGATCAAAAAGAAGCTGTTGTCAAGAGGCTGAGGGAGCTGTTGTCAGATCCCAATGCACCCAGAGGTGCAATCGCCGATTTGGCTAAACAAGTCCAGATACCAAAGACAACTATCTACATCTGGAATCGTGAATTAAAGGACCAGATAGATCGCCAAGATCCAACTAAGCGAACTCCAGCCAGTTTATGGAGCTCAGAGGATAAGTTTCGGGCCGTACTCGAGACTGCTGCCATGTCTGAGTTGCAACTTGAAGAATACCTTCGCACTAAGGGAATTTTGAAAGAAGAGCTAAACGACTGGCGTATTACCTGTTCAAAGGCGAATGATAAAACCGGTGAAGCTATAGCTAAATACAGATCCGAATTAGCTAGCGTGAAAATAAAAACTAAGAAGCTGGAGTCAGAGCTAAATAGGAAAGAGAAGGCACTCGCAGAAAAGACAGCGCTGCTGGTGCTGCGGGAAAAAGTCCAGGCGATATGGGGGGACAAAGAGGTCGAATGACCTTTCCCTCAGATCGCCTACTTGCAGTAGAACTTATTGAGGAAGCTCATAACGGCGGAGCTAGGCTTAAACTAGCGGTCAAGGAACTCGGACTGTCACTGCGTAGCTTTCAGAGATGGAAATCAGAAGGTAGCCTAACCTATGACAAGCGTCCCTTTGCCACTAGGGCTAAACCCAGCTTTAAACTATATTAATTTCCAGTGTCAAGAGATCTTAGATACCCTAGATAAACAAGAGTTCTCGTCACTTCCTTCAGGTCAAGAAAGTTCAAGCCTAATCTGATCAGGGAACCGTGTGCTATGAATGCTAACCATAGGTCGACCTTTTGAGCTTCCCAGTCAAGCAATGCAATATGATAGATGAGGAGAAATGCCTCTAGCTCGCTGGCTCTTTCGATATCAACTTACGACAAAGAGATATCAAACCGGCACGAGCCGCGTTGTTATTGAGCCAAGATGATGAGCGTTTCTTTTAGGGGACGGAGATACTTCCTTCGGTAAGTTCTACGAAGATGAGTAAAAGCCAACGATGCGATGACGCATCGAAATCCCTATGGATGACATCACAACCAAGGCAGAATAAATGCCTTTTGATTACTCTGGCTGGTCGGTCGTTTCAGGCCAGACGGGTCTCTTGTTAAGGCGGCATGAGCGAGTAAGGCGTATAAGGGCAAAGTAGGGGTGCAGCAGTGGCAGGGTAGGAGATTTCGTATTGAACTCACGAATTAGTCTTGTAGCTTTTCCGTAAGGAAACCCAAGAAACCGAAGTTCGCCGAGGCAAAAATCTAAAGGTAAGAATGCCGGATGTCATGCAGCAGCGCGAAGTGCACGGTAGTAGTGACGTCGGTCTTGTAAAGAGACTTTGAGTAAAGGCGCGAGGCTGTTGCTGGCAATAGGGTACTTCGAAACGCAGTGGCGCGTTTGCTCGCCTTCGGTGTCGAGGCCACCAAATGGTTTCGATCTTCCACTGTCTCTGCCATACAGGCATTGGCACCGAGCATGGCGGGGTGGTAGACCGTGCACATATCGGCCTTTGCAATTTCTACGCGGTGGGTGTCAAAGTTGTCAATCCCGGTTACCGGCATGGCGAAACTTGGAAGCTACTTATCTATAGTAACCATGGTTCCAATGGATCAAGCAATGAGGAGCCTTCCACTTACACATGGCGGTCAGCTCTCACTCTTACCGTACCCTTTTAACCAGATTAAATGCAAGCTGTTATATGTCAAAACCACTTCGTTTGCCTGATTCTTGAGAGTGTGTGAAAAATGCACCCGTCCGCTATCATTGGCCGAAGTCAAACTTTTTTCAATAATCTCTACGGTGAGCGCAACGGTATCTCCAGGTCGCACTGGTCGTTTCCACCGAACCTCATCGACGCCAATCCCAATCTTCATAGAACCTTCCACTAAGCCCAGCTTGAGAAATAGCCACCAGGCGATGCTGAGCGTATGAAATCCGGACGCAATGAGACCTTTGAAAGACCCATCTTCAGCATATACGCGATCAATATGCATCGCCTGTGGATCATATGAATGGGCAAAAGTGATTATTTCAGCTTCAGTAAAGGTCCGACCGCCACCAACGAAAGTTTGGCCCACCTCAAAATCATCAAAATATATTGCCATTGGTTTTCTCCTTCTTGTTTAACTTTAATTTGCCTTGGCTTGTAGCACCTTGGTAGGGCCTGTCCGATCGCTAGAATTTTCGCAAATAATGTGACTTGCGCTGCAGTGCAGTGCATTCCTTGCTCCATTTCGACAGTTACACGGCGGCAAATATTGGTTGGGTAATATCTCGTAGCATTTCTGGGTGCAGGCCACAACCGCTCTGGATGGCGGCTCACTTAGCGGCACGCGAACCCGATGCTCAAGCTGAGAGTACCCTCTGCGCCCTACGTATTGGTCGAAAATGATTGCATCGAGATGAAGGTCGGTTGAAGCTAGTAACATTGGCAAGGATAGTTCTTACTCTTCGGTGGGGTCAGCAACCAGCAAATCACGCTCGACATTCCACCCGAGCGGCCACTTCTTCTCCGCAACGGTACCGGCAGCATCAGCGAATGCCCGCAGAGCAACTAACACAGTTTGGCGGTCCACTAAGGGTAAACGTGCCAGGATCACTTCCAGTTCTGTGCGGCGTTTTCTAGTTACCTCAGTAACGATCTTGCGTCCCGGCGAGGCAAGTGAAACTCGGACTATCCTTCGGTCAGTGTTAGTCCTGCGACGTTCGATCAAACCCTTTCGCACGAGCCGATCACACATTCTTGTCGCGGTCGAAGGGCTCACTCCGAGCGCTGTAGCAAGCTCTGCCAGATTCTGAGGCCCACGGGCAGCCAATTCGACGAGGACCCTATATTGGACCAGGGTTACCTCTTCGTCAACGGTGGCAAGCGAGCGTGCAGCCACTGCGACTAGGGCACGGCTGGCCGCCAAGACCGCGTCGACCAGTTCCTCTCCAGCATCTAACGATTCCTGGTTAGCAATATTTGTCATTAGCATTCATTGTATATGGCTATACTTGCCATATGCAAGTAAATTTCCTCAGAGAACGGTCTGGTATTCGTTTCGCACCCAAGAAGAAGAGATTGAGGATAAGAAAATGAAGAAGGTAACTAGGGAGACGCCTGAAGTATCTCACATTGCTTTGAACGTTGATGGCTTAAGAAATCTCTTCCCAACGACCTCCGTCGCACATCAATCGCCGCGTCAAAGAGGCGCTAAGGCGAAAAACAATGACGGCCTCGTCGTCAGCGCGTTGTGTTCGCATTTATCGAGATCTCCCGACCCTAGAATCCGAGGTGGCAAGGCATGAAAAGCTATCTTTCGAGCCGGATCAAAGCGATGTCGTATTTGCCCAAATGGCTGATATTGGCTTCAGTTATCGGGATTATTGCCGGATTGGGTGCCGTACTGTTCTTCGAAGCGCTTACGCTCGCAACGCACTTCTTTCTGGGATACCTTGCTAGTTACAAAGTTCCGACCCCAGCCGGCGAAGGGAACGTTTCGGGTTCGGGACACTATCTCAGGGCCTGGGCTATTCCGTTGGTCGTGGTACTTGGAGGATTGATCTCCGGGTTCATCGTCTTTACCTGGGCTCCAGAAGCAGAAGGCCATGGTACGGATGCGGCGATTGACGCCATTAACCGAAACCCCCGTGGAATTCGCCTACGCGCAGTCGTTGTCAAGATTATCGCGTCAGCCGTCACTATTGGTTCGGGAGGTTCCGGAGGTCGTGAAGGCCCAACAGCTCAGATAAGCGCCGGCTTCGGGTCCTTTTTGGCCCGCGTGCTTGACCTATCGCCGGAGGACGGCCGAATAGCGGTATCTGTTGGGATCGGTTCGGGTATTGGTGCAATATTTAGCGCCCCGCTTGGAGGAGCGGTACTCGCCGCGGATATTGTTTATAAGGATGACTTCGAATTCGAAGCCTTGTTGCCCGGTATGCTGGCGTCTATCATCGCATATGCGATTTTCGGGGCGGTTTATGGCTATCAACCCTTGTTCAGTATCCCAGGCGGATACAATTTTACTCAGCCAGTCCAACTGGTCTGGTTTGCGGTCCTTGGGTTGGTTTCTGGTGGCGTTGGCCTTCTGTATTCCCGGTCCTTCTATGGTATCGTCAAACTAGCGAGCAAGCTTCCATTCAGCAAGAAGCTACGACCAGCGCTTGGAGCTCTCCTAACCGGGTTGATTGCGCTATGGTTGCCCGAAGTCTTGGGAACAGGTTACGGATGGATCCAAAAGGGTCTCTCTTCTGACCTTCTTCACGTGCCCCTTTACATCATCATTTTGCTTCCTATCGCCCGTATTGCAGCAACAGCCTTCTCCATAGGAAGTGGGGGATCCGGTGGAGTCTTCGGCCCCGGTATGGTTATAGGAGGATTTACCGGGCTTGCCATCTGGCATCTGCTACAACCCTGGGCTCCCGGCATTGGCCACGATCCCGCCGCTTTTGTAGTGGTTGGAATGATGGCAGTCTTTGGAGGAATTTCACGTGCTCCTATTGCCGTGATGCTAATGGTGGGTGAAATGACGGGCAATATTAGCCTTCTAGCGCCTGCCATGATTGCTGTTGCCATCGCCTGGTTCATCGTAGGGCGTTCCGATGATAGTATTTACCGTTCGCAGTTGAGTACCAGGGCCGACTCGCCAGCAAGGACGCCGACCTTCGGGCTACCATTATTAACTTCCCTCAAGGTAGCCGATCTAGTTCATCCAACAGTTGTTAAATTCCAAAACAACCAGCGCGTTGTTGAGGCTCTCAGGGTACTTCGCGAAGCTGGCTTGCCAGGTGCTCCTGTTGTAAATGGTGACGAGAAATACTTGGGTACAGTGAGGACCGAGCGTCTCGAAGAGATTTCTTCTGCGGCTCCCGAAGCCGAGATCGAAGGGTCGATCGACTTTGCCAGCCCTACCATACCTCTGTCGGCCAAACTCGATACAGGCCTTGAGCTGCTTCTTCAATCAGGATTGGGATGGTTGCCGGTCACAGGCGAGGATCAGCGCATTGTGGGTATTATCTCCGCTAGCGATCTCGTCACTGGCTACCACGAAGTTCTAAATTCCAAGGTCGGTTACGCTTATGACCTCACGACTCGTGTCCTTGCTGTTGAAGAACGTGTTAGCAAAGGGGCACCGGTTATAGGCCACATAATACGTGATGCCGGTCTCCCTCCTGGCTGTGTGGTGGTATCAGTGCAGCACAAAGGTGTTCGAAGTTACGCATCAGGGTCGACTGAGATCTCTGAAGGCGACATTGTGATTGCAATAGTGGCGGCTGAGGAAGCAGTTGCACTGCTCCAACGGTTGCACGGCGAAGACAATGCGCCTAATTCGAAAAAAAGGTCCTTATAGGATCAGGCTAGCTGGCAAGAATAACCCGAGCGCCACAGGGCTTCCTGAATTGGTAGCTGTTTGATGAATTCCATGCTAAATCCAATGCTGCGCTGGATTTCCCCAATCTAAGGAAATCAAAGTTAGCGACGAGACAACAGTCAAATGGGATTTTCTGGACCGCCATAGTTTCGGGTGTAGTACGGAGTCCTCGCCACCGGAGAACTCCGTACTCTATATTTGCAATGTACTAAACAATCACGAGCAAAGGTCCATGACACCGTACCGTCTCACATTTAAAATGAGCTCAATTAGAAAGTATCTAACTGTATTGCCTTCCTGGAACCGATTATCAGAACAACCAAAAGATTGAATTTTAGCGTCAACTGCCTCCTGTCGATTGCTGCATCAACATCCCTTTAATCAACCTCGTACGTAGGAGAACTGGGTGACCACTTTCTTTTGGTAGGCTCAGTATCCCTTGTCTATGACGTAGCGATATGCTCTTTTGTAACCTTGAGCTTTGTGTTCTAGGACAAACGTTCTAAGGAGTTGCGTGATCTCTTCGTCTAGATCTGCACTTTTGCGTTCAGGTGCTACGGTACGCTGCGTAGAACGATTTTGACCTGCTACTTTGCAGGCTCGTCTCTTTAGAAACCCCGAATCGTATCTGTAGTTTGTGAACTACCATACGACACTAACGCAGAATCAAAGCTCAAAGACTCCATTGTGCTCTGATCGCGTTTGCATTCGGCTTGTTAATTATATATGGCACTTGCGAATCGATAAAATCAGATTGACCGAAGGCGACCCTGGTGTCGCCTTATATCGACGCTATAGAGAACCTATCGCGAGGCTCTTACTCGTGGAAGGGAACACCCGGGGCTGGATGCTCTCGTTCCGCCTTCAAGGTATGAGGGACTTGGACGATGCGCAAGAGCGTTACCAGGCCAACACCACCAATAATGTTGCCAATAGCAGCCCATCCTGCCGTCTCTGCCCATTGGAGATAGCCAAATGGAGCATGCCCGGTATTCAATGCGGCAAACATCAGGAGGGAATTCACTATCGCGTGGTTGAGGCCAGCGGCACCGAGCAAGAAGGCTCCAGTTACAGCGGCAACTATCTTCCCAGATGTTTGCTCTGTCCCGTGCTGCATCCAGGTCATGAGAGTTATAACGGTTCCACCAATAATCGCGAGGACCATTGCCCTAATTCCAAGACCAAGATCGACGTAGTAGGAACCCGATACAATTGCCTGTGACCTCAGCGATGGAAAACCGGCAATTATGAGCCAAGAAAAAATCCATCCTCCAGCGAGGTTTCCGACGAGTGTCCCGATCCAGAGTCGTATCAGACCCCGAAATTGAGCTTGGCGAGCAATAACAGTAGAGACCGGTATTAGAAAGTCTTCGGTGAATAGTTCGCTACGAGCCAATGCCAAGGCGATAAACCCTACCGAAAATGCAAGACCAGCTAGCAGCTTTGAGTGAGTGGTGTATTCAACGAGCAATAGAGCCAAGACACCAGTACCTACATCAATCCCCCCTACAAATCCGGTAGCCAGCAATGGCACCATTCGGCGGAAAATTCGACGACGCCCTTCGTCAACCGCACGAATGAAGGTATCTTCTACTTCTACCTCAGCGACAGTATCATCTAGGGCGGGGTCGGACCCAACGGCTGGTCGTGCTCGCTTGTCAGCCTTTTCCCCGGCTGCTAGCTTTTCATCAGACATATTTTACTCCTTTGATTAGGAGTTTTCTCTATGCGCAGTGGTAGGTTTCTCTTGAAGATTCCAAATGGACGATCCACCGTACGGCGAGGTATTACCTAGGTCTTGTTTGTTAAGGCTAGTCCTATCGCTTCGCCTTCTCGTCGTGTCGTCTCAATTGGGACGAGTGAGAACATCTGGCAAGGATCAAAATTGTTGTGCTATCCGTCGACTGAAAACAGCCATGACGCCCGTAACCACGCTGCTCGCTATGAACTCGCAGTAGCTTCTTGGTAAGTGAGGAAGTTGGAACGCGCTAAGAAATAGCAACTGCCAAGATAGTTGTTACCTACAAATATCGCTCATGCAGCTTGGATTTGGATCTGACGGAACTCAAAGCTCTTCCAACAGTAGCCAATTTCGCACGCAAAAAGTGCACCGAGGTTTTACTCACTATTTATCCAACGCGCTACCGTCGATGATGAGCGTGACGTCAAAGGAAAGTCGATTAGCGCAAGACAAAACAAGCAGTCCATCTGCAGCAGATAAATAGTAGGTCTTGAAGCTGCGATATCCACTGGGGAACTCGCTGTGCTCTACTGCCCGAGGCGTCAATGCGTTTGGCATCTGTTCAAGTAAGGCATGAACCAAACAATAGGGCGAGAACATCGCTCGAAGTTGGTTCCTTTAAAATTACCGATTACCGCAGATGCTTGTGCTTTCAAAAGATATCGGATGCACTGGTGAAAGTGCCACCTTGTCTGACCTTAGTCCGAAACAAATCTCGTTGTAATTTTCTACCGCTACTCCACGGGAACATCGAATGGAAGCAGACTCGAATATCCATACTTCAGCTTCATTTCTATCAACTGAAGGGGTAAGCTCGTCGTCCACGTTCGTACGATCGAAGGGTTGGTCTCCATCACTATGACCAAGAAGGGACTTAGCGTCCTAGCGACTTATTCTAAGGTCCGCAAAGGTAACCAACCGGAGTGCACATAAGCGGTGAGGCCGGTTTCGTAGTTGGTAACTCGAGTCAGATAATTGGGATGCTTTCTATAGGAGATCTCATCCGCCGCTACTAAAAAGAGGTTCTCCAAGCGATTGGGATCGAGCACTTCAGCGACTACCCGCTCGCAGATCGAACCTACTGTTCTGAACGAAAATGCGGCTGACTTTGGTAACGGTGGCATTATCCACCTTGTAGGTTGACCAGGCAACCAGGTGCTAAAAAACTTGTTCAAAGCGTGAATATACTACTGATCGTGCAAATGGAACTGATTTGATCATTACGCCATGGCTTGGATACTTCGTTCGTCCAAGTTGACAGCAGGACTAAGTTTGGCGCACTCCAATATCCACATGTCTGAAGCTGGAGTTGATGGTTCTGGTATTGTAGGGGAAGTTCGTACTGTAATTGGAATTACGACATCCAAGCTTGAAGCGGGTGAACTTGAGCTTTACAGCTACCTCTCCTTTTATAAGAGAAACTTCACTTATAACGACACGTTTTAATCCAAGGATCGAATTAGCTAAATTGGTAGCTATATCAGGTCCGGTCTACCTTTTTGAGTGTTTCTCAACTAAAAATTGAGGGACTTGGATCCTGTAAAATTTCTTAAAGGGCTACCTCAGATCCGAAAGATAGGTGTTTACTGGGATTGTCGCTTGCTTTAGTGGTACCTGGGACCCGTATCTATGTCAGGAAAGCCTCAAATATTTGGCATCCTGCCGAATTCGAAATAGACAAGGTCGGACCTTGCCAAATCAGATACCACGGCTCGATTATTGGCGCACTCCGTTCCTCTTGGAACTGGTAGGCGTTTATAACTACCTAATCATTGCCGATGCGTCGCACTACAAAGGTGTCTCGCAAAAGCATCAATACTCTCGATTAATCGGTCAACTATTTCACGATAATGTAAAGCGTTAGACACCAAATTATCTGAGGAAAGGAGACTGCCGCTAATCAAGAGTACGGAATTGTAAAAGCCGTCGTAGAACTGAAGATGGTGAGCTAATGCTGGAGTTGCGATAAAATCATTAAGGTGAGGTCGGAAAGGAGCGGGGTCATGCGCGTCGACAGAATTAGCCAAAGCGGTGCATTGTCGTGTTGAAATCACCTCGAAACTCTCACTGGCAGGTTCGAAAGCGACTGTCCCGAAGCCTATTTTTAGTGTTATCCACGATACTGATCTCTGATTGCGGTACTTCGGCCGTGACCTCAAACACTACTTTGCCGCCCCAATCTAGTACTACCAGTACCACGCTTGCTGTTCCTAATTCAACTACCACGACCGTGGCAGCAACCTTGAGCTTATCTGCTACTGAGACGAAATTAAAGTCGAATAAATCTCTATATCCTGCTCCTATCGGCGCCTCCAAATATTCATCGTGCCCCAATCCTCTTGGAGTGGTTGATGGTTCAAATCCCGCTGGACAGTTGAGGAACTCCTTGATCCAGACGACTCGAGAGTGGCTCATGGCTTCTTCAATACCTTCGCGACTTATCTTGTCGGATAGGGCACTATGGACCCAGGTCTCGCTAGGGCCTACGCAAAATCCAGTCATGTCAGCTACGAGTGCAGAACATGTGCAGCTTCAGATCACCAAGTCGACGTCTCTTAGCGCTTATTCAGGTTGCTTTGCAAAGATAGTAAAGGACAGCGCCTTGGTCGTGGTATGCAATGTTGCAACTGCAACGGTAGCGGCCTGCGATCCAGGACTTTCCCTAGAACTGTACGCCCTCGATCGATCCGGTCATTGGCTTATGTGGCAGGAACTTGCCTAGCGATGAATGCCATTTGCTAACGATCGAGCAGAGCTATCTTCCATTTTCAGATCAGACTCTAAAGGTTGGGGGGTGTATCAAGGCCAACCATCGAACGTTCCAAACGCTTCAGATCATTGTCGATAATCTTCGTCTAGGATCTGCTCGATTAGTGCCTAGGAGGTATCCCAGTATTGGTGAGTAAGAATATTACACATCCCGATAATACTTCGCCATGGAATCTCTGGTCGTTCGCTCCTGAACTCATCACTTAATCCGTTGACGGCTTCGCCAATAACTCCGATTTGGGCATCACCGCAGATCGATACACTCATCCTCGCTCTCGTTACTCGCCCGCCAACGAACGATCCTGGGAGTCGCTACTAATATGTCAGCGACGCGTTCGACGCCATGTCGACCGCGCTGACTCCAATGGGAGAGCTTCGGACAATATTTTTGGCTCTATTGACCTTCATGTGGATCAACTCGCCCTATCGTACGAAAGTTTGAGATCAATAGTTCCACAAGAAAGCATGACCAAAGCTAGAGTTGCCTCAGCAGAATGTAGTCCATAACATCTAGCAATGATCGAGCGGATCTTGGTGCTCAAACCTTCAACTCGACCATTTGATACGCCCTTGTCAAAGCAAAGGGATCAATTGCGGCCATGATGCCCGCCTTATGGGTCCGAATTGTCTTTGACAATCGGACGAAGGTTTCAATCCGGGACCGAGAAGCTCGGGAACACCATCGCTCTAAGGGAGTTCACTTACCTCATCGTTAGAGAGATCTCCAGCAAATACAGCTCTTAGGGACTCCTTCATCTCGTATGCCCGCTAGAGTTTTCCACCGGTACGCTTGATTCGAAGTAGGGTTTCACCCTGGCAGTCAGTCAAATCTCCGGGGTTCTTTAGTAGTGCCCACCGCGCACCTGCGAACTTGCGGTCATATTCTTCGAGAAGGAAGTTCTCTCATCTGGCGCCATAGGTCGCATCTAACCTCTACTAGGGCTTTTTGTTCTCAACTTGGAATTACTCACCAAACGCGACACGGAACTGTAGCTTATCTATGCAACTTTCAACATAGCTGACTTGAGGGAGCTCAGTTGGTGAAATATCACCAATACGTAAATGTCTCCGCTCTCGGTTGTACCATTGGATCCAGACGAAGATCTCTATTCTTGCCTCCTCTCTAGTATCGAAGACTGTTCGATACACGAGCTCCTTCTTCAACGAGGCACAAAAGCGCCTCGGCCATAGCGTTGTCATACGATTAGCCGGTCAACGGTGAATCTCCAACGCTCCCCATCGACTTACAAGAATTGAGCGAGTCGTAGCATCTCTCTGACCTCGATACTCGTATATTGAGATCCGTGGTCGGAGTTAAGCCGAATTCGGCTTAACTCCGATTGTGCCGAGGTTTTCATTAAGCCGAGGAATTAATGTTATGCCAGCGTAGACGTGGATAGCTGGACAATTTCTCGGCTTAATATTTCGGTGTCAACGCGGGCTACGTGGAACCAGAAGTCCATCCTTGGTGAGGATGTTCTCGGCGGGGATATCGTTGCTGAAGTCTTCATCTTCGAGGTGCACTCGGTCCCTAACGGCGTAATGTCGATTCGCGCGGCCTTAGCATCTACATTCTTCCCTTTCGCAAAAACATATAGGCGAGACTGAATATAACGATAATCAGCAGGAACATTAAGCCGAGGAATTAGTCAACAAACCTCTCACGTCCAGGGAAAATTTAGATTCCTCGGCTTAATGAAAACCTCGGCATAATCAGAGTGAAAAATGGTATCTGACATCAGTACCTTTCCCCTGGTAGATCTGGCTTTATCGAGGCAATCTATAAACATCTGGGTGTCCATTACCTCGCTATCGAGTATCCAAGGATCCTTACTTGAATCGCGTCCATGATGCAGAGTAACCTTCCTACAACCAGCCCTCCCTGGTGCCGATGTAGGAAAGGTCGCTAACTCATAACTTGTCGGGTGCATCGACGGAAAAGTTACGCTGAACCAAATCAGAACTCTTTCTGGCATGTCAATCTGGCCTAGTGGTGATTGTTTTAGCTCTTCCACAAGCCCCAGTAATGGATAACTCGGCCATCAGGCGACTAGCGGTCGCTCTAGAGATACCAACACCCATGGCTCTAGGTTTATGGGTAAGCCTCGGTGCCCTGTAGATCCTACGGTTAGCTGAGAAGGCTTCAAGTAGCCTCGTCTTCAGTTCCTCACGAGCGCTATTTAGCTCTTCGAGTTACTTTCTCCTCACCGCCCAACGATAATAGGCAGAACGCGATACAGCTAAGACTCTGCAGGGCAAACTGATCGGAAAGTCGGCCTTCTGGACATCGATGATAGAAGCACCCTAGTTTCGTTGGACTTTCCCTTATCCAGAAGGTGCGAAAACTCAAGTCGCTCACTCCTTTTCCATTTACGGGCTTGCTCTTATCTCCTTGCGGAGACGGTTGATCTCGTCGGCCACAACACATCCGATCTTTCACCGCTGCTAGCCTTCTTTGCTCTCCGAGCGTTGTAGACCCAGTTGTTGAACGTCGCCTCTGAGATACCCAACTCTTCTACTACCTGTCCAATGGAACGATATTTGGATCTCCGCAAGTTTGACTGCGTACCTTTTAAATCTGAGTCAAACTCCTCTACGAGGCGTTACCTCTTTTGGATGCAATTGAAGGCTCTGCATTCTCCTTCGAATTAGGGAGAGTCGTGTCGCGTATCGTGAGAAGGTTTAAGACTTCCGGTCGCTAATTAGAGGTGGTGGTTGATATTTGACCAAGGCGACTAGCTGGGATGATACATTAAAGTAGTACTAACTTGCATTTGCACTTTTCGTGTTTTTAGATGTGTAGCCGCTTTCATATGTGATCGAAAGGATGATTGTTTGAATCCCAATTTGAAGCAGGATAGTTCTCTAGAGCGACACTTTGAGATGGCCGAAGCAACGGTTGATGAGTTGGTTCGTATTGTAAATTCCATCAGCGCTCGGGGGAAAAAGGCTAAGAAGGCCTCTCAAACTGGCTCAGTTCGAGATTACATCCTTGCTGTGACTGAATTGAAAACATTGGTTGAGGGGATTGGCTCGGTGGTGGATGAACTTAGTTCCCTTGCTGAAGTAGATGTCTCAAAGATAATGGAGTCGGGCTCTTACAAGGAGGAACTATTTTCTCTTTGCGAGGAGGAAGATATAAGGATTATTGAATCCGATGGAAAATTCCTCTCCTATCCGACAATAATCTCGCTTTCTCCCTCAGACGCCGCAGTGATCATTGAAAAGAAGAAACAGCGGGGGATTCGCCCTAGTTTTTTGGTTGCTCAATTGAAAGGCCTCTCAAAGCGCCAATTTGGATTAAAGCCAGAAACATTTATTGAGATGATCGCAACTGCTTATGACCTAGTAGTTGCCGAAAAGGAGCTCCCAGCAGGTACAGTTGTCAAACTTGTGGATCTCTATAGAG
>NZ_JXYS01000014.1 GCF_000949295.1 Acidithrix ferrooxidans | reverse complement strand
GAATGTTACATGTGCTTGTTCGTCTTTGGATAGAGTGAACCAGTGCGCTAGTCCAAGGTCTTTCAGCACATACCCCGTAACTTGGGTTACCATCACTTATCAGCTTGGTATCGGAATCTAAACGTCTCACAAAAACATCTTTGAATGATTTAGCAGTGGTATCTTTGATTACTTCCATGAAGCAATGAGTAGGAGCACCATTGCTAATCGACACTCCAATTAGGACATTGGTTTGTTTTGTTCCCTTTCCTCTTTAGCCTTCGCCATGGCTCTCACTACCTAAAAAGAACTCATCTACCTGGACGTTTCCTCCAAGTTTATATAAACCATTTCGGTCAGTCATTGCTTTTCGTAGCTTATTTAGCATCAACCAGCCAGTCGAATAAGATACTTGAACGAATTTAGCAATGGTAGTAGCCGAAAGACCACGCTTGTCGTTGGACAATAGATAGATAGCGGAGAACCACTTGGATAAAGAGATATGGCTTCGATGAAAGATAGTCCCGGAGGTAACGCTAGTTTGACGGTGACAAGATTTACATTGAAAAAGTGGAGCTCGAGATGCTGCATTTCTTCGATGGTTTGGCCTGATTAAGGTAAACTGGTCAGAGTCACACTTTGGGCATCTAAATCCCTCATAGCATAAGCAATTTGATCAAATGATCTTCACATGCTTCCTCTGAAGCGAAGCGTACCATAAAGCCTGAGATATCCACCATGCCTCCTTTATCGAACATCTGTTCTACTAAAGATTAGCTCCAATCTGGTCTCGGTGGAGGCGAAACTTACGAAACTTGATAAGTATGTTACATAGTGACAACGGCTCACCGATGAAAGGATCGTCTCTACTGGAGCTTTGTTACAAGATGGGAATCACCACCTCTAACTCACGACCTTTCAATATCAGATGACAACCCTCACATCGAGGCGCTCTTTCGTACAACCAAGTACTGGCCAGGTTATCCTTATTCAAGGATTTGAAAGCCTTGCAGATAGTCGGATCTGGGTGGAGAAGTTTGTCAGTTACTACAACTACCACCACCGCCATAGTGCTCTAAAGTTCGTCACTCCACACGATGTCCACGAAGGTAACCATATGGAGGTACTCTCAAAGCGAGCCGAGCTCTACGAAAAAGCTAGAGAACCTAGTCCAAGGAGGTGGGCCAACTCCAAAGTGAGAGATTGGAGCCTCACCTGGCGAGAACATGGACCACACCACCGCGAGATAGATCGGTCGTTAGTCAAAGTTTGATTATATAGCTCCATCAAGTATCTTCAATGACTATTTGACTTAGTTGGTAGTAGCAGCAGAAGAAAACTGTTGGTGAAAGTGGTCAAAGATTGTTGAATTGTGTTTAAACGCTTCGCGTTTATGCACATTTCAATGATCACTTGCGAACCGATCATCCACGATGAAATAATCGTTGCGAGAAACCGCGAAATCAGAGAGACTAAAACGGCTCAAAATGGCCAAATGGCCATTAATCTGAAAGCAGGCAAATGCGTCAACTATCCTGACATTCACCGGTACACGAGGTCCCTAATTCTTTGGGTGTGATGGGGGTTGCGATTTGAGCCCAAGTGAGTGTGAATTGTGCAGTTGAGACACCCCTTCGTAATGGTTTGAAACTCCCCAACGGGCCCATAGCGTCGAACAAATCGAGATACGTGCTAAGCGGTGCGACGCTGTAGGTGGGAGCAGCACAAATCTAAACCACGAAGGTGGATATCGGGTAGGTGCAGAGACTTTCGATTCAGTAGCAGAGGTACCAATTATTCCTACGAATAGTTCGGTTGGAAATGTATCAAAAGGGAGCCGAAAGGAGGTAGCTTAGATTGTGTGGAAGTGACAACTTCTTTGGCGGGCTCCGGATTCTTGGGGTTCCACTTCGTGGAGCATCAGATAGAACTGATACCCCAAAGAGAGAGAACCTCTTCCTCCACTTAGAGTCAGTAAAGCTTGAGACACCGGACAATTCAACGATCTCTTCGTGGCTAAGGCCATCAGCAGCTCCAAGAGCAATCTTGGCACGAGTTACGTGAGACTGTGGAGAGGTGGTCTTGCGGATTACACCCTCTAGGAACTTTCTATCGTTGTCTGAAAGAACAACCTTGTAAGCAGGTCGACCGATCTTCTTTTCCATTTTTCTACTAAGTGTAGTGAAATGTACCTCTGTATAGGTAAAACACTACAAATAGGGATTAATTCCTTAATTAAACGAATTTGTGACTAGGGAAACTAGAAGAGCTGCGAAGATGGCCATTCTTGACGCTTCACATCCAGTAATTGAAGAATTTATCTGGTGCAAAGCAGTAGAAGAGCACAAAGCTAGGGCGCTCAGGGATGCTGGTTTCGATATGGGAGTTGATGGTAGGGACGGATTTTCAGTCCAGTACCAAAACGCTAACAACTCTGTTCGGGTAACTGATGAATTCATGGAAGCTGTGCTCGAGGACAAGAACTGGGAACTTAGAGCAGTAAAGACAGGTGGATTACTTCGCACCATGCGTGCTCGTGACCTGATGCGTCAGATTGCCCAAGCTGCGTGGGAGTGTGCCGATCCAGGACTTCAGTTCGATACCACAATCAATCACTGGCACACTACGCCAAAAGCTGGACGGATAAATGGTCGAACCCATGTTCAGAATATCTTTCACTTGATAATTCGTCATGCAACCTTGCATCTCTGAATCTGCTGTCTTTTTTGGGTGATGATGGTTCGTTTGATGTCGAGTCCTTCGTTCATGTAAGCCGGTTGGTGTTTGCTGCCCAAGATATTCTCATCAATCACAGTGATTACCCAACCGAGGCTATAGCTGAGAACACTCGGTCTTATCGCCAGCTAGGACTGGGTTATGCAAACCTTGGAGCGCTTCTTATGAACTTTAGGGTTGCCTTATGACTCAGACAGCGGAAGGGCGCTTGCAGCGACTGTTACGGCACTTATGACCGGAGTTGCTTTTATGACTTCGGCTGAACTTGCAGCACGCCTTGAGCCGTTAACTGGATACTCACGCGACGCCGAATCAGTTCTTCAAGTACTTTATATGCACCGAGAAGCAATGGGGAAGATCGACGAGAAGTTGGTTTCGCCGGAACTTTTCTCATCTGCTACACAAATCTGGGATGACACCCTAGAGATAGCTCGTACCTCTGGCGTTCGCAATGCTCAGGCTACGCTGCTTGCTCCTTGCTCCTTGCTCCAACCGGAACTATTTCGTTCCTGATGGACTGTGGTACGACTGGAGTCGAACCCGCTTTCTCGCTTGTTTCGTACAAGAAACTGGTTGGTGGTGGAAATATGATCCTCCCTGTACAGTGCGTCGAATCAGCACTTGTGCGCCTCGGCTACAGCGAGTCTGATCGGTAAGCTATTCTCGAGGCAATAGTAAACGGCAGCTCTCTAACGTCAGAGCCGCATCTTCGGCCCGAACATCGTTCGGTTTTCGCAACTGCCGTTGGGGAGAACTCTATTTCAGCGAGCGGCCATATCAAGATGATGAGTGCTGTTCAGCCATTTCTTTCTGGAGCGATTTCAAAGACGGCCAATCTTCCAGAGGAAACAATCGTCGAAGAAGTCGAGGAAACCTACATCGAAGCGTGGGAGCTTGGACTTATGGCCGTAGTTCTTTACCGTGATAACTGCAAGGTTAGCCAACCGCTCTCGAGCACTAAAGATTTAGCAACTCAAGATACGACATCAGAAACAGAAACGTGGGAAGCTCTTGCAGCGGAGGCAGAGGCAGAGTGCTCAACTTTGCGCCACCGTGTAGCTGGGCTGGAAGAAGAACTTTCAAAGCCTAAAGTAATCTCTCCAGTTCGCAGTCGCCTTCCTCGTCACCGCAGAAGCCGCACGTATGCTTTCCGTGTTGGTGAAGCAGAAGGATACGTGACAGTAGGGGAGTATGACGACGGACGGCCTGGTGAGTTGTTTGCTAAGGTTTCCAAGCAGGGTTCCACATCGGCCGGAGTCATGGACGCTTTCTCGATAGCCATAAGTCTTGGCCTACAGCATGGTGTACCGCTTGAAACTTATGTTCGCAAGTTCACTAACATGCGCTTTGAGCCAGCAGGGATGACTGACGATCCCGATCTTCGGATTGCCTCGTCTTTGGTTGACTGCATCTTCAGGCGTGTGGCTATTGATTAGCTTGACTCTGGCACTCGCTCAGAGCTTGGGATTCATAGCTCAGAGGAACGTCAAACCATGGTTGAGCTTCCATATACATCTATGAACGGCGACTCAGTAGGTAGTTCATTCCCCGAGCTTGACGGCAATCCCACGGAAGTTGAACTTAGAATGCGACTTGGACACTATTCCGCCGATGCTAAAGCTTTGGGGTCGCCTCTAAAGGAACAGGTTTCCATAGATGAGCATCCTTATAGTAGGATCGTTGATGCGCCACTGTGTTATGAATGTGGAACATCAATGATGAAAACGGGATCTTGCTGGTGTTGTCCTGGGTGCAGCAGCTCAGGGGGGTGTTCCTAAAACCCCTGGTAGACTGCACTATTATAGGATTAGGTATAACATTTCAAGGGTGTTCGGCGCAAGCTGGGCACCATTGTTGTATTCGGTTGTGATGCCACGCCTACTTGACATATCAACTTCACAACATAAAAACACTTACTTACTTTAACGCTCTCGGTATATGCTTGGCAGCCTCACAGCGGATGAATCAGAGGGCTTACATGCCTATTTCGGAATGTAAAGTCGGTAAACATTCATGTCTAGCCTGATTGACTTTACGTGTATTGTTGCCTAGACTAACCATATGGTTGCAGAAGAATCCTCTCGCAAAATGGTTAAAGAGTTCAAAGCAGCCAAATGGACAGCATTGCGGACCGACGGTAGTCACACGATGTATGGATGCTCCAGTGGCCAGCATCATTTCACACTCCCGGACGGTCACAAAACGATCTCCCCTGGTGTCGTTCACAATGCGCGTAAGGCAATCGCGGGTTGTACCTGCCATACAGATAGATAGGACAACAAATGACCAAACACACCTACAAAGCAACAGTTGCCAGAGAGGGCCGTTGGTGGATGGTCAGCATCCCCGAGATCGGCGGGTTGACACAAGCACGACGTCTCAGCGAAGCCGGAACAATGGCGAGCTCACTGATCGCGATCACTCTAGACGTTCCATCCGATAGTTTCAATGTTGACATAGAAATAGGGAAGGTTGGGACGGTGGAGGTAGCTGAACGAACTGCCCGACTGCGGTCTACCCGAGAGACTGCAATACGACTCGAACGTGAAGTGCAGACCGATGCCGAAAGTCTCGCTCACGACCTGGCCAATGAGGGCCTTTCTTTACGGGATATTGGCGATATTCTCGGCATCTCGTATCAGAGAGTTCACCAACTGATAGCTCGCTAGGTGTCGCGATACACGTCCACGAGGAAAATTGCGGTATTGATGGTAGATATGTCGTCTAACACTTTAATTTTGATAGCTCACCCAAATGGACTTCCAATGAATTGAACTGTCTGTGAATCTATCTGTCCACCGACACTAGGGGCTGAAGGCATTTGCACGACATTTATTGCAGAGCGGAAAGATGGTGCCGTCCCAGCGACCACTAACGCAATCTTGTTTGTGGTTGGATCGAGCATTACCCCATAGCTGTTGTTATTGATCTGCAACCTGGTGGTCTGTTTGTGGATCTTCGGATTGGTTGTGGTCACATAACTACCAAATAGAATGATGTCACCAGCGAGAGGCTTTGAGGTGGATATCAGGTCTTGTTTCATCTGCGACGGGGCGGAGGGGATTACGATTCCGTCATAGTTGCCCATAATTGTTGGAAGCGCATCGAAACACGACGTGTGTAGCGCCGACTGACAACTATTCCCAGAGAGTAACGCCATCCAGAGCGCACTACGTTGACGTAACTGATTCACGCTCCCGCTCGCCCCTGGCGCTAGTCCTGTAACTGACATGCTGGACGAGCCAGATATAGTTCCACTGCTGTATCTAGCAGCATTTGAAAGTACATCTAAGACGTACCGAGCTGGATTATCAGAAGAATGGGCAAATATGGAGTCGTTGTAGACCACCGTCGGTTTCCCATTTACATTTTTGTAGCTAACGCCATTCCATCCAGCGTTGTATGTCCATAAAGCTAATTTTGGGTTGGTCAATATACCACTAGTGCATAACGGCGAATGTCAGGATAGTTGACGCATTTGCCTTCTTTCAGATTGATGGTTAATTGGCCATTTTGAGCCGTTTTTGACTCTCTGATTTCGTGGTTTCTCGCAACGGTTATTTCATCGTGGATAATCAGTTCGCAAGTGATTATTGAAATGTGCATAAACGCGGAGCGTTTAAACACAATCGATTGATCTTCGCCCACAGCCTCAACAGCTAGCTACTACTGAATGGTAAAAAGCTCTAGGGATCTCTCCTGGAATAGCTATTATGTAGAACAACCCGATCCAAAACTCACATCAATTTTGGACCAACAAATGGGGACCCGTCAGGTGCAATTAGTCGAGACCGCCATAATCGAGGACTAAGTGCTGCCAGAGATGCACTTGCTAATGAAATGGGAACTGTAACCCAAGAGGAGTTACAGCAGACAGCCCAGACGCTAGTTAAGGTACGGGCTACTCTAGCCAAGTTAGACGCACAAAAAGACAACAAGCGAGTAGATCCACAACGCACTGCCGGACAACGAGCAGCAGTGAATGAGTGGCGGGTCAAGTTCGATGGATGGCATGACAACTTGAGCGAGGTTGACAAGGAGCGCTTTGTAGCGTGCGTCAGAACAGAACAGCACAAAGCGGCAAGAGTAGCAGCAAGACAGCAGGCACTTCTGCAAGATCAATTAGACGTAGGCATTGTGGTCAACAATGATGGTCACGACTTGTCTATCTAGCTGGATTGGGAGAGGTGGCTGGGAGAGACGCCAAGGTACCCGATCCGGACGCATGACTGGTTACTTCTGAAAGTTATCCTCCAGAGAAAATAAAGCCCAAAAGTCCCCAAAATCATCTTTTAAGCAGATGCGACGCGCAAAATAAATCGTTAGCGTTACTACCAGTGTTCTATGACTACTGAGGTTGTCTTTGAATGTGGTGGTTGCCATGGGGATGATTTACGGCAGAATCAATAAATCAAGGTCTTATCCACGATAGGCGAACTCGTTTAACGATCCATATAGACGAACGCTATCTGAATGATAACTAATAACAAAGAAGGGACTTTCACAGTGGTATTAAAAGAATAACAGGAAGGATCGCAGTTGGTTTGGGGGCATTGGCTGTTGCCGTTAGTGCAACCGCTGCTTCTGCGCAGGGAGCAAGAAATACAAGTTACACCATTCCAGCGACGGCCACGAGTACCTCCCCTGGCAGGCAAATAGGGGATCAATTGCCAACTGCGCTAGTAGCTCTCACAGCTCCGTACGTGACTGCTAAGGCAGTCGAAGTTCGAGTTCCGCTTAGGTCAATCCCGGTTGTTTCTAGAGTGGATTTTGCATCTGGCCTAAGCCGGTTGGTCTTGGCAGACGGTACCTCGCTTACGGTTCCATCATCTATGGCTTCTCGGCTCCCGGTTGTTAATCGTAATAGTGGCGTTTCGCCGCTCAACACGGTGTATGGAAATTGCGGATATTCATATATTTACATTGAGAAGGATTCTAACAATTCCGGTGTATATGGTTGGACCGGATGGAACGTCAATGCGTCGGTAAATGGGCAGTCATACTATTACGGATGGGGAGCCGAAGTTGTTAACACAACCTACGGTCGGCCCATATTGTTTCAATGGGAGGATCCAATCTCTGAAAATAGTTGGATAACAAGCTTTTATGATATCGACGGCACAGGAAGCTATAGCGCAAACGTAGTTGGAATCTATCCTTCATTATACGGTTACGTTTTGGGGGCGAATGGAATTTGCACCTCCGCGGGTGCAAGGTCGTATACGGTGGTATCCTAAGGTGCATAGTGAAGATTACGCAGCGCCCCCTTGGCGCCTAGCTGCTGATAGGCCTTGGTATCCGCACTTGGCACTTTTCGTTCGAGATGCGTGCCTACTTGAGATACCAAGGTGGGAACTATATCCCCCCAATCTTGAGGGCGATCTCCCAGATCTCAGGGGCCTCCTTGATGAATCGATGCGTTCCATTGCAAATCGACAGTGGGTTTCCTGGTGGGGAAAGATCATTGACTCTTCGGTCCGAGATGTCCTAGTCCTTCAACCTCAAGGGAGTGCGGCGATCCTTCGGGCCATGACTCAGGCATCGGACCAGTTCTTAGCTCGTGTGACATCAAGTGCAACGGACGTATCAAGCGAGGCCGCGGAACGCATGCGTCTCATCATCGTGGAAGCGCAGCGATGGTTCTACCATAGAAATGGTGCTGTGCCAGATCGTCCAGAAGGACCCATGATCGTGGACTGGAACCTCGTTTCGTCAGTTGCTTCTGACGTGCTTCAAGGATTAGGTGTACAGTCTAAAACCGTAACAGTAGGAGTCATTCAACTTGACGTATTGGGCTCATGGTCTGAGGTTCACGATACGGGTGTGCTACTCGGTTCAAAGGGTTTCTTTCGAAACGAAGACAGATTGCGACCGATGCTTACCGAGGCCTTTCATTACGCTACAACTGCCCCGAGTTCTCCCGTTCCTTTGCTCTTCGAGATTCCAGATGAGGCTGCGGTAAGGCCTAAGTCGCAACTTGGTTCGCCGATTGTGATCGCCTCTGTCGATAAAGCGACTCTCATCTTGGAGGAAATTTTAAGGTACGACGACGGATTCGAAATTCACCTTCAAATAGGAGGTGATGCGCTGCCGCGGGGAATGAGCGAAATACTCGACGATATTAGATCTAAGCTCGCACCCAATCAAGCAGGGCGGATCGACATCTTTGATGGCCTCCAGCTAGAAGTGCTGTTCCTTGACGGACGTGCCACGGGTACTATCGAAGTCCCCAGGTTCAATGATGGGCGGGGAGATGTTATCTCAAACCGCTTCTTTAGACCACCGAATGACCCCCGAAATTTATGGATCTGGATCTCTCCACTGCCTCCGCTAGGGCAGGTACAGCTAAATGCGCTATGGCCGAGATATGGGATCATCAACACATCAGTCAGCTTCAACGTTTTGTAAAAGTGAGGGAGTAGTTTGAGGTGCGCCAGTTCGTCCTACTCCTGGATGAAGAGGGGAAACGAGTAGAAGTCATCCTGAGTATTCCAAAACTCTTTACCAGTCCTATTAGTCACCATAGGGGCCATTGCGAAATGACCGTTTGGCGTATTCGACAGCAACGCATTTACTCAAAATGGGCGAGTTGCCGTTCTAGCGCAGCAAAGGCGACGATGATTTCAGGTGTCTCGATGGCCCGATTTCGACGACCAACGGAGACCTGCTTGAGAATGCCAGTCTCGACAAGTCGAGTGACCGCTTCATTGGGGTGAACGAAGCTCCGCCCTATGAGGCTTGCGGCGCTGTTGACGGTCACAACGGGTGCGCCGACAAGGAGTCGCAACAGCAGGTCAGTAGCAGAACGTGCACGAACCTTTACATACTTATCAAGTTTCGTAAGCAAGAGCCATTTTGGAATCAGATTCGCGGAGTAGCGGATGTGGAGACGCAAACACACATGTATTGAGAAGTCGCTCTACCAAGGACATTTCAAAGTGCCTTGCGTTGAATCGGTATGCGAATTCCTCGAGGCATAAGTTGCTTATGTTCCTCACGTCCGTGGTATGTTCCGTCGATAAATTTCTTGCAGTTCCCTATCAGGATGTTGAGCCATTTGAATGTTACATGTGCTTGTTCGTCTTTGGATAGAGTGAACCAGTGCGCTAGTCCAAGGTCTTTCAGCACATACCCCGTAACTTGGGTTACCATCACTTATCAGCTTGGTATTAGAATCGGAGCCTGCCAAGGAAGTTGTCACTTTCGCACCGTCTAAGCTACCTCCTTTCGTCTCCCTTTTGGTCCATCTCCAACCGACTTATTCGTAGGAATAATTGGTACCTCTGATACTGGATCCCAGTCTCTGCATTTGCCCGAGATCCACCGTCCTGGTTTGGATTTGCGTTGCTCCCACCTACAGCTTCGCGCCGTCTATTTAATAGCTCAATATGTTCGCCACTGTGTGCCTGTTGCGGAGTTACGAATTTGATGCCAGAGTGCTGATGGTCGTTGTTGTAGTGATCAACGAATTCACTCATCCACTTACGCGATTCTTCTATTGTCGCAAATCCTGAAATAGGGATAGCTTGGAAAGTACTTTACCGTCTTAAAGAGCGACTCATGTTAATGGCCATTGAGAACTGCAAGTTGGCGGCCACGAAAAATGCATGCGGGCGGCCATCACTTTTGCACAATTTACCACAGTTCGCGTTTACTGGATATGCCTTTTTCTGTTATTGGTAGATATTTCATTCGGTCCTTCTATGGACATTTCTTGTTGGGGAGAATATAAGCAACTTGTTGCGGGCTCTAACTGAATCCCTCCCTGACATTTACGAAATCCAATCGTCCGTTACGCGACGATAACCCAACGATAGGTTTGCTTGCAATCGATCAAACTGGCCCCATTTACGAAATCCAATCGTCCGTTACGCGACGATAACCCAACGATAGGTTTGCTTGCAATCGATCAAACTGGCCCCATTTACGAAATCCAATCGTCCGTTACGCGACGATAACCCAACGATAGGTTTGCTTGCAATCGATCAAACTGGCCCCATTGGTACTTATGTGTGCAGTTGGAATGGTGAACCAATGACATCGTTTCCCATTTGCGACAAGTATTGGGCTCGGTGGGATTTGTCTAAATGATGACGATTCGCTATTCGTCTTGGTTCTCTTTGGCCAAGGGCTAAGTCGTATCGTCATTTGGCTATTTTGAAACGGAGTTTACTCAGATGTTTAGCGGCACTTGCTTGGAGCAGTTATCGATCGAGACACTTGGCAGATGCCAATCATCCCGATATCCACCTGCATAGGTTGAGCCCGAGATAGATAGAGCCCGACCAAGGTCTAACATAAACCTTGGTCGGGCTCTTATTTGACTACTGCTTGGGTTTCTAGAAGTGCTATATCTCTCCCATAAGTTCGCCCACAGCAACAGGTTCGTCACAGTGAGGACATAGCCCGCCAATACCAACGCGAGTCATGAAGACTCCACAATCGCCACAGCGTTGTAAGCCAAGTTCGTGCACTCCACAAGAAGGACACTCATAGATGCTTGTACTTCGAGAAGGCTTACCTATCCCAACTATGTAATTGCTCACCAGTCCTTGGTGTCGTCTTCGATAGGCCCTATGTTTACAATTTGACGAGCAATAGATGCGTCGACCGATTGAGACGAATTGACTTGCACAAACAGGACAGGACTTCTTTGGAGATGGATTATCTATTTCGCTCACAGTGGCACCACGCCTCTACCTGAAAGAGCTTGGGTGAGGCGAATAGAGTCGCCTTTGGTTTCTATGAGATGGCCATGGTGACAAAGACGATCAACGAGTGCCGCGGCGAGAGATCGAGGCATGATGATCTCGTCGAAGGATGCTATGGGGTAGTTCGAAGTCACAACCATCGAAGTCTTCTCATAACAACAATCAACTACTCGATAGAGAGACTCTGATTCTTTAGAGTCCATAGGAAGTATTCCTAAGTCGTCAACGACAATCAAATCCATTCTGCCCAATTTGACCATCATCTTCGCCAAAGTGTCAGTGGCCTTGGCAATATCTACAGCGCGACAAAGACTTTCTGTGCTGTACCAGGCCACTTTGAAACCCGCTTCGATTCCAGCACTTGCGAGACCCTCAGCTAAAAAGCTCTTTCCGGTTCCAGGAGGACCAAGCACCAGTAGGTTTTCTTTACGACCCACCCACTCTAAGTTGGATAACCCAGCAATAGTTCTACTTGGAATCGATGATATGGATAAGTCAAATCCCTCTAGGGTTCGATTGGAGGGAAGATTTGCTGCTATACGGCGAGTCTCGAGGCTAGAGGCACTCCTGCCTTTTAGTTCTATCTCTAGTAACACCCGGATGAGCTCTAGTGAATCCCATCGCTGTGCTCGGGCCGATAGAGCTAAATCATAGAAGCTCCGCCTGATATGAGGAAGCCTAAGACGTTTGGCCATAGCTTCGATCTCATCTTGGATTGGATTATCAGCCATTATGACACCGCCTTTAGTGCAGACCAGGAGTCAGTAGATGCACCATAAGGTCCCTGTGGTTTAGAACTTCGTTGCGAAGTGGTCTTAGTTCCGTCCATAGATGACCTTTTGTGAATTACCAAGAGATCAGATATGGCCGAGTGATTAAAGGCGCTAAGGCGAAGTGACTCTGAAATTACCGAAGAGGACTCTTCCGCATTAGCGTGTCCTACCAGATCGGCTATCGAGCTTTCAATGCCACTTGCTCCGCTGTTACAAGCCCTAATGAGCCATTGGCTAGCATCGGGTGTAATCGAAAGAAACTTAGCTTGAATTTCATTAGTGGGAATCGGCATTCTAGTGAGGGGGCCACTTGGGTGATCTTTCTCCTTATGGGCATCGTCAATTACGTAGCTGAAAGCTTCTCCTCGTCTATGGCGTGCTATTTCGCTAACATATCCGCCGGCTTTATCTTGAGCTACGATGACTATCTCGTCTAAAACGCTGCGAACATAGACGACTTCGCGACGATATTTCGCTGGTACTGAGTAACCGCAGTGGTTGAATCTAACGATGGGCATATTTGGCTCTACCTTGCGCATCACTCCATAAGCTGCGAGATAGGGAACTTTAGGAAGGCCATGAAAGGTCATGGCCTCGGATTTGAGTACTACTGATGGAATCTTGCCTGAGGTTGAGTGAACAACAGAATTGATAGAAGTTGTATAGGCGGCACATGCAGCTTCAAGTTCAGCAACGTCTGTGTAGCTTTGAACCAAGTTGGTATCTTTTGGACAGATATCCTCTTTTGCGACCCTTACTGCAGCTTCTACTCCACCTTTTGATGCTGGATCGTAAACAACGCAAGTTTGAATACTAAAACCATACGCACTAGCGAAAGAGACCATCTTTGGGTTGATGACAGCCACCCCTGCGATATGTTTTACAGCAGCAGTCTTGGCATTGTCAGTAAGTACGTAGGCTGGTACTCCTCCAATGTATCTAAAACAATAATCAAGAGCCATAATCACATTTGGAAGCGACTGATCCGGAATTGGCTTTACAATCCTCACCTTAGAGAAGGGTAGGTAGAAGTGAAAGAGCGTGGTCTTTTTCCCGTCAATCACGGGACCATCGGAAAAGTCATACTGTGCCCATCTTCCGATCTCACTGATCCAAGGCCAATAGATTCTTATCGTAGCTTTCCTCCAGGCGACCTTAGCTTTAGCAACCGCTCTTCTAGTGCTTCGCATTGAACCGCTATAGCCAAGTGCTACAAGCCTGAGGTGAATTTGATTAGCCCGGACCCTAGCCTTGGATCTGTCAACGGCTTCTTCGATTACGGCTACATACTTATCAGTAGCCTTGGGGCGCCTCTCGTAATTACCCTGTCGGATAAGTTGCCCGGCACTTCGCGCCTGAACAAACTTCTTAACAGTGTTTGGAGAACGGCCAACGTACTTAGCTGCTCCGTTATACGATCCAAAAAGATCGTAAGCCTCGATGATATCCATGGATTCTTTGCTATCCTTCACTTCAGGGCCCTTTCTCGGCTTATTGGATGTTGTTCAAACCCAATCATGCCGCAGACAAGGGCCTCCATTCTTCTTTTTTCCCTAAAAGTGATAGCCAGAAGACCATGGTGTCAACAACTCTTGGATCGATTAGATCTAAAAGCGGTTGATCACGCTATGCGTTCATCTCGTATGCAATTTTCGTGGCCATAATCATTCATTCCGAATGGCCATATTCATGCATTTTCTAATGGCCGTTGACAGGCATAGGCGACTATTGAAATGTGCATAAGCGCGCAGCGCTTACACACAATTCAACAATCGTCAACTATCAGCACCAGTATTTTGCTACTGCTACTTTTCCTGAAATACAAAATTCGTAATCAAACCCCTGCTATGCAGCTTCTGCCATCAGAGAGTTCTCAAACTCAATTGGTGAAATGTCACCAAGACTTGAATGTCTCCGCCTTCGGTTGTACCATTGGATCTAAGTCGAAGATCTCATTCTTGCCTCCTCTCTGGTGTTGAAGACTTATTTGATATACGAGCTCCTTCTTCAATGAGGCGCAAAAGCGCCTCAGCCATAGCGTTATCGTAGGAATCCCCAACGCTCCCCATCGACTGTGAGAACTGAGAGAGTCGTAGCATCTCCCTGAACTCATTACTTGTGTATTGAGATCCATGGTCGATGCGAAAAATGGTATCTGACATCAATACCTTTCCCCTGGTAGATCGTGCTTTATCGAGGCAATCGATGAACATCTGGGTGTCCATTGAATCGCTCATCGAGTATCCAAGGATTCGCCGTGAGCACGCATCCATGATGCACACCAGATACAACCAGCCCTCCCTGGTGCCGATGTAGGTCAGGTCGCTCACCCAGAGCTTGTCTGTTTCATCGACGGAGAAGTTTCTCTCAACTAGATCAGAACTCTTCCTGGCGTGTCTATCTGGCCTGGTCGTGATCGTCTTAGCTCTTCCACAAGCGCCAGTGATGGATAACTCTGCCATCAGGCGACTTACGGTTGCTCTTGAGACGTTAATACCGCTATCTCTGAGCTCATGAGTCAATCTCGGTGCTCCGTAGATCCTACGGTTAGCTACAAATGCCTCAAGGAGCCTCTCTTTGAGATTCTCACGAGTGTTATGTAGCTCTTCGAGGTACTTCCTCCTCACCGACCAGCGGTAATAGGCATAAACGCGATACAGCTAAGACCCTACAGAGTACATTGATTGGAAAATCGGCCTTCCGGATATCTATGAACTGGTAAATCAGTTCCCGTCTGTGTCCTTTATCCAGGTGAGTGGCCAGGGGGAATCTCACCCCCTGGCTCTCCCAGAACCGGACGTGAACCTCTCGACTCATCCGGCTCCCACAGTTCGAATATCTAGTAGTTAGATCAGTTGCCAGTGTGCAAATAGGGTTGGTCTCTCCGCTCTAATGGCAGCGAGCACCTCCCATGCTTTACGTGGCCTAGCTCTTAATCTCTTGTACTTTTGCATCAGCCAAAGAACTAAGTGCCTGTCTATGTTGCTGGCTATGAATCGCAGCTTTGAGGCATAGAATGCCCCGTAGTAGTTGACCCAGCCCCTAACGACCGGATCGATACTAAGTGCGATATCTTCCAGTTCTAAGCTACTCCATCTGTTTAGATGCCATCCTCTGGTCGTTGCCCGTATCGCCTTCTTGGCTTTATTGCTAATAGCTGGAGTAAAGCTCACGAAGAGTCCTCTCTTGCCATTTACGACTCTGCCTCTAAAGGTATATCCCAGGAAGTCAAAGCTATTGCCCTAGGTGTCAGGATGGTTGGCATCTGCTCAAGTAAAATATGTACAACTCCATAGGGCGAGAACTCCGGCGCACGATGATACCTTATCCAAAGGATCAAAAAGAAGCTGTTGTCAGAAAAATAAGGACGCTCCTTTCAGGTCCAAACACCCCAAGAGGTGCTTTTTCCCAACTTGCTAAAGAAGAGCAGATACCAAAAGCAACTATCTACCTTTGGAAAAAGGAAGTAGAAGCTGACCTAATTAGCAAGGACCCAGTAAAGGGAACTCCGACACATACGTGGAGCTCAGAAGCTAAGTTCCAGGTGCGTACTTGCTATAGCAGCAATGAGCGAGTTGCAACTCGGTGAATATCTTCGATCAAATGGCATTTTGAAACAAGAGCTTGATAATTGGAGAATCACCTGTTCAAAGGCGAATGATAGAAGTGGTGAAACCACTTCTAAATACCGATCTGAACTAGCAAGTGAGAAGGCTAAGTCAAAGAAGCTCGAAGCTGAACTAAATAGAAAAGAAAAGGCACTGCAAGAGACATACACACTGCTGGTATAGCCAAGGAAAAGCCGAGGCTATTCTGGCGAGGGACAAAGGGGTTACAATGATCTCCTCCCTCAGATCGCCTACTCGCAGTAGAACTTATTGATGAAGCTCATAGTGCCGGAGCCCGGCTCAAACTAGCGGTAAAGGAACTCGGGCTGTCACTACGCAGCTACCAGAGGTTCCAAGGCTGAAGGTGAGGATACCCATGACAAGCGTCCCTTTGTCATTAAGGCTAAACCATGCTTTGCTCTTGATGAATCTGAGCGTCAAGAGATCCTAGATACTCTACATAAAGAGGAGTACTCATCACTTCCACCAAGTCAAGTAGTTCCAGCTTTAGCTGACAAGGGTATATATCTCGGATCAGAATCTACCGTTTTATCGTATCCTTCGCGACAAGAAGCAAAACAACCACAGGGGTAGAGCTAAAAAGCAAGTAAAGCGTGGTACACCTAGTCACCTAGCGACTTGTCCGCTTGAAATTTGGGTCACAGACATCTCCTGGCTACGTGGTCCAGCTAGTGGCATCTACTACTACCT
>NZ_JXYS01000013.1 GCF_000949295.1 Acidithrix ferrooxidans | reverse complement strand
GTCTCGTGGGCTCGGAGATGTGTATAAGAGNCAGGGGTACGTTGAGGAATGGTAGTGTCGCGAGCCAAGTCGGCAACGTTCAACTCTCCGCTACTTCTTGCAGTCAACATTCTCGGGATCACTGGCAGCTCCGTGATACGTTGAAGGTTCGAGATATCCTCAGCCTCCCTGCGAAGTATGGCATTAGCATAGTTATAAAACCAAAGGTCACGACGCCTTCCCGGAGCACGATTCAAGACCTCGGGATGTCCCCCGCAACAGCTAGTTCGAGATAGTCACTTCGGCTCAGATCACTTGTATGGTTTATGAATCTTTCACCGGACAAAGCCCGATCGATGAACTTCTCCCTATGCCCTATGAGCTCACCCTGACTTAGGCCGAACAACTCGATAATCTCAGCCCAACCAGCAAGACTATCTTCAATAGTGGGTAATTTGAGGAGATTGGCCGATCCAGTCAAAAGAAACCTACCCAGACGATTATCGCCATCGACTACGAACTTTAGCGCTAAAACTAATTCAGGGACACGTTGTACTTCATCAATAGCCAAAAGACGACCTGGGTCGGAGTTGAGGAACCCGACTGGATCCTCACGGGCGCCGTTCGCCGCAACTGGATCGTCAAATGAAACTAACCGTCCGTCCTTAGAATCGACAATCTCTCTAATGAGTATCGTCTCCCCACCTTCCTGGCGCCCTGTATAACAACAACTCTGGTATCGCCAAGGGCCTCTAATACCCGACTCTTGGCATTTCTAGCGATTCGCACCATGTTTTGATTTTAGAAAATACTCCCCGATTTGCTGTACTTACTTCGCCGATCACCGACGGATCGTCTGTAGGACTGAACTCTCATTCCAGTTCACCGGCATCTCCCTGGTCCAGAAACCTCTAGAGCAATTCTGCAACGAACTCGGCCTCCACGATTCGCTGCATTTTCGCCCGTGAAACGAGCAATGTGTTACACGGATCCACCCGCTACAGGTGTACCGCTGCCGTATGCAACTCCGGCGGTGTTCGTCGTTGACAAGCGGGAGAAGGTACCAACCCGCCGCGAGAAATCGGTAGTAGCATCGTCGTCACCGATCTGTACCAGCGCATGGAAGGGACCATGGACGGGAACATGCCCAAATGAATTCCCGCCATGCTTTTGGATAGTAATCAACCTCGTGTGCAATCTGCGCCTGACATTAGGCAGGCCATACAGGAGCCAACTATGAGCTATGGGAGTTTGAGGGGCTCGTGGACTTCGGACGCGCTTGCTGTCAGGGGAATAGCAGATTGGCGGGGTGACGAACGTGACGTCGAGGAACTCTGGCCTTTGCTCATATTAGAGAAGTCTCAAAACTATTGCGGTGACGTGGCACTGGCGTACGTCGCCATCGGTGACTCCAATGATAAACGGAGATCTTCGGTCTATAAATGATAAAACCCATAGACTAGCAGCTGACAAATGACCCGGAAAGGCTTTTGCGCGAACAGATTGTCAGCTTCTATCCATTACGCCTGATGTCGCTCCAACAAGAAACTGAATCGCATCTGCCGAAAGCAACGCCCGTAACACATACTCGACGATGACGGCTTGCTCATTGATCGGTAAAAGGAGCACCGGTATCAGTCCTAGCTTGCTCCCGTTGATGTTTGATTGGCGCATCCCATCGATTTTGGAAAGTTCTACCTACTCATGTCCCCAAGCTAAATTAATCCAGTAGTTGATGAACTATGGGATTACAGCCCAACGATCAAATCACGCTCGGACAAAGTATCCAGAGCAGCTTGCAGACACCCCTACCCGAAAGACAGCGCTATTGTCCACAAGTTCGGAGGGTTCGTTCGATAGAACAAAGAGTCCCCTAGATCCAACATGAGCTCCTTGATCACTTCGCCATCGAAGCAATTTTTCAGATCGCTGACGTCCAACTTCCCACTTTAGATATTTCCCATTTGAAGTCTAAGGACACCTAGCGCTGGATCAGCAGCGCACCGTTCTGAAGTCCCGTACTCCATCCATCACAGCAAAGTCGCCATCCTCAATACATAGTAGGCGACTGCCAAACCAGCAATGGAAAGGGAGACCGCTAACTCCATTTGCTTGCGCGATTTCCTGCCCGACCGAATTTCGTTCAGCACATCGGATACCGAGTTGGCATAAGAGTTCGCCACCCGTCAATCGGTAGCTAATCTTTCACAGCACACTTCCGTAAGTATCGTATAGCGTAACCACAAAACTCATCAAACGACACTAAAGCATTAAAGCAAGTAAGCAAAAATGGAGATCAAATCAATAGAACTTCTATTATTCGAGCAAAAGCGTAGTAAATAACTACCTTTTTGCTACCATTTTTATCTTTCCCTGTGCATTACCGTTGTGTGAACTAAACTGATGAGGGTGAGAGCATTGACTGTATACGAGCGTCTTTTAGAGCGGGCTTTCGACCAACATGGCTTCATCCGCGCTGCTCAAGCGAGAGAACTCTCAATCAACCCAGCAATACTCCGTCAACTTGCCGCCGTTGGTCGTCTCGAACATCGAGGTTGGGGCCTTTACCGACTAGTAGCCATTCCCATCACAGAAAGGGATGAATTCCAAGAAGCCGTATTGTGGGCTAACGGATTAGGTGTTATTGCTGGGGAATCTGCGCTTGCCCTTTGGAACCTAGCGGACGTCAACCCTATGAAGATAGAAATAGTAGTTCCTCCCAATTACCAGCCTCGACGTCAAGGGCAGGAACGATACAGAATACGCCGACGAAATCTACAAATTAGCGACATCGAGGAAGTGGACAACATCCGAGTGATTACACCAAAATTGGCTATCGATGACGTCATAAAGGCGGGGGTTTCAGGTGAGCTCGTAGCACAGGCCATTGCAAATGCCAAAGCTCGTGAATTGATCGGCACCGTTACCGAAGCTCGCCTTCGCGTCCAACTAGCAGACAGAAGCACATCCAAAAATTCATTGCGCCATGAATGAATAAAAACCATTGCCCGGTGACAAAAACCATCTTGAGCGATTACTGACGGGATGGTCCAAATCGGAGGAGATCACCGTAGCTCGACTTCGTCACATTGTTGGCATCTCCGTCATCGCCCAGATGCTCGATGGACTACGCGACGATCAAAGAATACCTAGAATCGCATTCAAGGGAGGTTCCGCCCTCGTGATGCGTTTCGGAACTAAAGCAAGAGCAACCAAGGATCTCGATGCCGCATTTCGTGGCAACTTAGAGTTGGCAGTTAGTTTGATAACGGAGAAAGCTGAAATAGGGTGGTGTGGATTTACTGGAAGAGTGACCGAACCACAACCTATCGAAACCTTGATTGGATCAACCACCGCAATACGTTTCAAAATCAAACTTGCTTATCGCAACAAAGACTTTATGACCATCCCTTTCGAAATGTCTACCGAAGAAGCCGCTTCGTTAAACGAACCAGAAGTTATCGCTCTCGCAATCAGTCTCAAGCGTGTGCAGCTCATCGAGCCCGCTGCAATAGCATTCCTACCTATAAGATTTTAGATTGCTCAAAAGCTTCATGCCTGCACTGAAGCTCCGACCGAAGATCGCCCCAACTATCGGGCACGCGATCTCGTTGACATTTTGCTAATTGCTGAACTAGGAAATGTACACAACGAGCTATCGGCTACCAGATCAGCTTGCATCACGATATTAGAGGTTAGATGCGCTCAGCCATGGCCACCCGTCATTGGGGCTTACCCAGGATGGGACGAAATTTGGAGAAACCTCCAAGAAAACGAGAGAGTAGGAAACTCTCTTGATGAAGCCTTAGTAAGAGTGAACGACCTCATTATGCGCATCAACTCAGCGAAGTAACGCCTACCGGGACAACCTTCGCATACGAGTGGGCACCTTGATCGCTGATATCACAGACAACGGTGCCGCACTTATAGATAGAGATCGGACAACTACAAATTGGACCATGCCGGATCATCGGATTTCAGCGTGTTTGGCGCTATCTCGTTTTGTCAAAAGATACTTGAAAATGGTGGGCCAACCGGGACTCGAACCCAGGACCAAGGGATTATGAGGTGTTTACAAAGTATCAGAATTGATAACCTATTTATCCGAGTACGTCTCATTTTTGCTGCTCATTGAAGCGTTCTAGCAAGGATACCGAGACGGCCTCGGACTGGGTGGGATGTTCGCGGACACAATTGTTGGGTGAAAAGTTGGGTAAAGTTCAGGATCCACTTCCTCTATCGCAACTAACGATTCCAACCCAAGAATACGGAGAGGTCTTGCGATGCACCGCTATGGCGATGGCTCACAAGCGGAGAGAGAGACACCATTAACCAGGTAAACATTGCAAACCTTTGAGCGATCTCACCGAAGGCTACGATACCTACAGCAGAAAGTCACTCACCTCGCGGCCCAATAGTTGGCTTGCGTTTCTTTCGTTTCCAGCCATACTATACTCATGAGGACATTAACTCATTCAAATATCGCTGTAGACAACCTTGGCTCGTTCGTGGCAAAGGTACGGCCTGTCGTCAACGCCCAAGGAACCCTTTGACTTGAGGTTGGCAACCTTTCGTGCAATGTAAGTGGCGAACTCGCCTTGAACATCCTTACGCTCGTTCAGGCAACTGCGAGTGACAGGGCCGTGGAATGCGCCATCCTACCCAGCGAATTGAGCACAGGCGAAGCCGCTGACTCCAAAGTGACATCGGTTCGCTGCGAGGCGAGAATGAGACGCTGCGGAGTGAGAATGAGGCTCTAACACTTTGAGATCGGTTCGCTGCGGCTAAAGAACACTACCGTTGCCAACCAGATAGATGCGTTGACAACAAAGATCGCTGAGTTAGAGAAGAGGCTGGGCCGTCATTCGTCGAATTCATCTTTGTCACCATCCTCGTTTCCGGTAACTGTCAAGTCAGTTGACGTAATTTCTTGGAAATATCCTTGGTGTGCTGCTGTACCGTGGTTGACCACCTCTCTCGTTGTGCCACACTCGGCGTGGTTCATTTGTCTTCTGCTAGTGACCAGTTGCGAATCTTGCCGGAATGATACGCCCCGCTAAAAGCTTGTTGCTAGGGTTTTAGGCTACGTGGAGCAACAACTGTCGATGCGGGCCAAAGGCCAAGTAGCCCAATCTCAGCCGAGCCGGGGACGGATGCAGTGCTTTGGCGTGTGAGGTAAATTGATGAACTAGCGCCAAAACCTAACTGTTTGGGCTTTTAGCGGTGGTTTGTTATATTGGTGGTTTAGAGGCCGCTTTCCAAAGATACGACAAGCTCCTAGTTGCAATACCAAGTTACAAAGTCGATGTTTAACCCAGCGTTTAACCCAGCGTAGAACTAACCATGAGGCCAAGGCAATACCCATTACATATACGTGCTATGTTAGGCGAAGTGGTGGTTGCGATGAAGGCAGAGCGTTGAGACAAGGAATTTTGAAATGGCGCATGGAACTTCGATTTGGGACGGCGGTCCGTTGAAGTTTCTGCATGCTAGCGATTTGCATATAGATAGTCCACTTCGGGGGCTTTCTGCATATGAGGGAGCACCAATACAAGAGATCCGAGGTGCTACTCGTCGTGCCGTGGAAAACCTCGTGGGTGCAGCGGTCTCTAATGACGTGGATCTCGTTGTGCTAGCGGGTGATATCTTTGATGGCGACTGGAAGGACTACAGCACTGGCTTATTTTGGATTAGACAGTTAGTTCGACTCTACGACGAGGGAATTCCGGTTGTGCTTGTAGCTGGCAACCATGACGCAGTCAGTGAGGTTAGCAAGCGTCTTTCCTATCCTCCCAATGTCTATCAGCTATCAAGCGCTGCGCCACAGATTCAACTATTTGATGAGCTGGACCTAGCTGTTGTAGGTCAAAGTTATGCCAGTCGAGTGGTGGCGGGCGATCTGGTGGCAAATTTTCCTAGCGCAGACCCCGGACTTTTTACCATCGGCCTCCTACACACAAGCCTCGATGGTCGTGTAGGCCATGCTTCATATGCCCCTACTACTGTGGATATGCTCCGCAGTAGAGGTTATTCCTATTGGGCGCTCGGTCACGTACACCAACGAGAGGTCGTATCCACTGAGCCCCATATTGTCTTTGCGGGCAACCTTCAAGGTAGACATATTCGAGAGACTGGTCCAAAAGGAGCATCGCTCGTAACCACCCAAGAGGCAGAGGTTGTCTCAATTGCGCCTCTGGAACTAGATGTCGTTCGATGGACGAACTGTTATGTCGATGTAAGTCAAGCTCAAACCTTCGAAGAGGTGATCTCAGAGATATCTCAAGTGCTAGATAAAAGTGTCATCGATGCCTCTGGAAGACTTGTGGCTGCTCGAGTCAATATCAGTGGCACATCACCGATCCACAGAGAGCTTTGGAGGCGATCCGAGCAATTAGATAGTGAGGTTCGTGGGCTTGGAGCGGTCCGAGGTGATCTTTGGATAGAGAAGGTGGTGCTGGGTACTCGCAACTTCGTCAGAGCTGATGGTGAAGTGGTTGAGGCTATTCGACAAAGGGCAAAGCAACTACAAGACGACCCAGAGGAGTTCGCTAGCCTTCTTTCGGTCTTTATGGACCTGCGTAATAAATTGCCCCTTGAGCTGCGGGTGAATGGATTGAACGGCGAGGAATCGGTGGGGCCTACCTCAGAAAGTCATCTTCGAGCCACGTTAGAATCTGCCGGTGATCTAATATCTAGCCTTTTGAGCGAAACGGATCCATCATGAGGCTTCTAAGGTTGAATCTTGTCAAGTTTGGGATGTTCACTGAAAGAGAGCTGGATCTACTTGCAGAGGGTGTCAACGTCATAATCGGCGCCAATGAAGCGGGCAAGACGACGACGATGGCGGCAGTTCGACAACTTTTCTATGGTATACCTCTACGCAGTCCCTATTCGTATCTTCATTCGAACTCCGACTTGCGCATAGGTGCAATCGTGCGCCCTAATGATGGCAGTGACTTTGAGGTCTATCGGATCAAACGTAACACGCAATCCTTGCGATCTGGTTCTGATCTTCCAATTTCCGAAGCGACGATGGCCGAGGTGCTCGGTGGGGTAGGGGCAGAAGTCTATGACTCCCTTTTTTCAATCGGCCATGAGGAGATTGTCTCAGGTGGACAGTCTCTCCTAAAGAACGAAGGCGAGCTAGGGCGAGCCCTTTTTGCTGCCAGCACTGGTCTAACGCAACTGAACTCAGTTATGGCCAAGTTGGATGCAAAAGCAGGCGAACTATTCAAATCCGGGGCTTCGAAACCACGGATAAATGCAGCTCTAACGAGCTACAAAGAGTCGACTTCGGCGGTCAAGGCACATAGTCAGAGTTCTTCTGCGGTTGAGGAGCTCGATAAGTCACTTCATATAGCAAACGAACGACTTAGCAAATTAGAATTGAGCTATCGTGAACTCTCTGGCGCTTTGGTTCGAGCCACGAGGGTTCTATCTTCCAGGGGCCAAATTGGCCGAAGAGCCCAACTTCTTCAGGAGTTTTCGGGAATCGACTTAGGAAATGTCCGAGTCACCCCAAATATGCAGTCACTTCTCAATGAATCCCTAGAGATCCGTAGAGAATGCCTAGCCAGCCTTGCAACACTCGTGCCCGATCTTGAAAAGCTTGATATGAGACTTGCTGAGATCGACGTTGACGAACCCCTACTTTCACGCTCTGAGGAGATCGAACACCTAAGTGAACAACTTGGAGGAATTCGCCAGAACCTAAAGGATCTACCTAGTCTCAATAAGCAGGTTGGAGACCTCGAGCGGGAGCTTGAAGTGTTGTTTCGACGGGTTCCAAAGAATTGTCGCAGAGATGATAAGGCTATGCCCGTGATTAGTGACGTTGAACGATCACAGATCCAACGCCTAGGGGAGGCATGGCCAAAGATAGACGACGCCTTAGTTGGTGCACGTCTCTCAAGAGATGAGATAAAGGTTACTCTTAGTCGCAACATGGATGATCGTGATCTGCTACCTGAAGCCTCCGATATCTCGAACTTACGGGTAGCTCTAGCTCGGATCCGAGAGGCTGGTCAGCTCGAGTTGAGCCTAGAGGGATATCGACAACAGATCATAGGACTCGAAACCAAGATCAATTCCTCAATTGCATCTCTTGGTCTTACGATAAGCCCAAGAGAGTGCGACAAGCTTTCGTTACCTTCGCTAGCACGAGTTAATGATGTTGCTCAACACGTTATGCAAGCAAATGCAGCACTTGCAGAGGCACTTGGTGAAGGTAGAAGAATTGATGCGGAGCTGGCAAAGATAAAAGATGATCTCGAAGGGCTCATTCAACGTAAAGACCCGCCATCTATCGAGGAACTTTCTCTTGCCCGTGCCCATCGCGATGAAGGATGGGCCCTGGTGCGCCAAGTCTGGCTGGAAGGCGAGGCGATCGAATCACAAGCCCAAGCCCAGGCACAAGCCCAGGTATGGAGCGATGGCCAGTCACTTGACCGGGCTTATGAAGCCGCAGTAAGTGGGGCTGACAAGATTGCCGATAGGGGCTGGCATGAAGCCAGGGATGTGGAAAAGCGAGCCAACCTAGAGCGCCAAAGTGCCCTCGATCTCGCCTTGATTGAGGAAAATGCACGACTGATCGAGGTGCGCCGTGGTGAGTGCGAGGTCGCAGGTCGAGAGTGGGCCATGCTATGGGAGCCACTTGGAGTTGTGGCTTCGAGCCGGGCTGAGATGGATGAGTTCTTGGAGGCGGCACGAGAACTGGGATCGCAATCGCTAACACTTAGAGATCTTGATGCAAAAGAAGGCGAAGTGAGCGCAACGATATTGCGCTGTGTCAATGATCTGCGTGGCCTTCTTGGTGAGGTTGGAGATATACCCCAGGACACCTTGAGTCTGGTTGCTCTACTTGAACGGGCAGAACAGCTTTGTTTGAGATCAGAGACCCTGGATCGCCAAAGATTATTGGTCGACCAAGAGATCAAAGGCAATCGTAGCTTGATGGAAAAGCACGAACGCGCGGTGGTTGTCGCTGAGAGCAACCTTGCTTTATGGGAAGTTGAGTGGAGCGAGGCAATTGCGCCCTTGGGTGTTGATGGTACGACCAAACCCCAAGATGTCTCATCGTTGTTGTCTACCCTCAAGATGATCGAGGATAAGCAGATCGAATTAGATGAAAAGCGACGTCGAGTCCTTGGGATGGAGCGGCGAAACTTTCAGGTCGAAGAGCGGTTGAAGGCAGTTCTGAGCTTCCTTTCACATCTCACGATCGATGCCACCTCAACAGAGATGAGAATCAATGCCCTTCAAAAGTTACTAAAGATTCAACAGAACGCCGATGCGACACGACGGGCTCTAGGAGAACAACGCGATAGTAAGGTTCTTGAGGTCGAGAGGATTAGTAGGTCCAAAGCAGATGCAAATGCGAAGATAGATGCGCTGATCAAGGAGGCATTTGTTCCCGATGAACAGTCATTGATAGCGGCGATCGAATCTAAGAAGCGTTCCGAGACACTTATTTTGGAAATTGAGAAGATAGAGACCGATCTATATGGTGCTAGCGGTGTTTCACTTGATGTGCTCTTGGAGGAAGTTGACTCCTTGGCCGGAAGCGACCTTGACGCGCTGATCAAAGAGCTGTCTGGCGAACTTGATGATTGTGATCAAGAGCGCAAAGAGGTCGCTGTGGTCATCGGTGGTCTTAATGTCAAGAGGGCATCGATCGATGACTCTGATGAAGCAGCCCTAGATGCCGAGCGCACGCAGTTCATCCTTGCGGATATTGAGAATAACTGTGATGAGTATGTCCGGGTCATGGTGGCTCGCTATCTTTTAGAACAACAGATTGTTGAGTACCGTTCTCAAAATCAGGGGCCGATTCTTCGACGGGCAAGTGAAATCTTTAGGCAGCTTACCCTTAGAGAATATTCTGGAATTGATACCGACGTCGATGAAAAAGGCAACCTTGTGATTCTTGCTACGGCTACATCCGGAGGCTCGTTGGACGTTGGGGCATTGAGCGTAGGCGCCCGGGATCAGCTCTATCTTTCACTGCGTCTTGCTGGCCTTGAACACTATGCCTTTGGTACCCGAAACTTACCGTTGCTACTCGATGATCTATTCGTACATTTCGACGATGCGCGCACTAGTGCAGGTCTGGCTGTATTGGCACAGCTCTCTTCCAGAATGCAGGTGCTGCTCTTCACCCACCATGAGAGAGTCGCTGAACAGGCAGTGGATGCCATTCCGACCGACCAACTTCGGGTTCAAGTATTGAAACATTAGAGGGTGCTTGTGACGATAGAGCGGATTGGTTTGCCATTGAATAGCCCAGCATTAGGTAATTGCTCAAATGGATTATTACAGCTACGACAAGGATGATCCTATTGTCTGTCCTTAGTATCACAGGTTCGTTACCTTAGAGGCTGATTTAGATAAGGGCCAAGGCAGCACAGTTGAATCTGTCATGAGATTGACTTAGATTGGCCAGATTGACCTAGGGTTCCCCTTCTAAGGGGGTCAGCTTGTCGGCCTCCCCTCCTCGCACCAAGAGGCTGCTAAGCTTTTTGATCTGTCTTTAGCCCTTAAATGAATCAAAAGTTCCCCCGACCTCGTTCGTCAGTGCCAATCTCTCTTACTATCGTTATTTTGTATGATTCTTTCCGATCGCACCATACGCTCTGAGATTGAGGCTGGACGAATAGTAGTTGACCCATTGGGTGAAAATGCAATTCAACCCTCATCTATAGATCTACGTGTCGATCGCTTCTTTCGTATCTTTCGCAACCATGTAGCTAAGGTGATCGACCCACGTGTCGAACAAAAGGATCTAACTGAAGTTATCGAGGTAGATCCCGATGGTCTTTTTATCCTGCATCCAGGTGAATTTGTCCTAGGCTCAACTCTTGAGCGCATTGGAATCCCAGACAACTTAGTAGGCCGCCTGGAAGGAAAATCATCCCTTGGCCGTCTTGGCCTTTTGATTCACTCAACCGCCGGCTTTGTCGATGCTGGCTTTAGTGGCAATATCACCTTGGAACTCTCCAATGTAGCCAATCTCCCAATAACTGTCTATCCAGGTATGAAGATCGGACAGATCAGCTTTTTGGAGATGACAACCCCAGCCCTTATCCCATATGGCTCTAAGAGTCTTGGCTCTAAGTACCAAAATCAAAGCGGCCCAACCCCATCTATGAGCCATAAGAACTTCGAAGAATAACCATCCTCGCCATCGACTGTTATTTGGTGCGGGGTGACTGCGTCAGCCATCTATGAGCCATAAGAACTTCGAAGAATAACCATCTATAGAGTTGGCAGATTTGTTACTTGGTGGTAACATTGGTTTTTGCCTATTTTATGACTGCTCTTTCCTCTAATCTATTTGGATGTTCCACCAATTGGATACTTTTGCCAATTGGTTGTTTCAAACTAAATGGCGACTAAATGACGAAATGAGCACTCGTTAGAATCTTTTGGCACCGATGAAGATCCCTGGAGGCTAGATGCGTCTAATCGTTGGATTAGTAATTACTGTGGCTGCATTGGCCATAGCTCTAAATAGAGCGCTATTTATTATGAAGTTGGTGAGATCTGGAGCTAAAGCCCCAAATCGCTCATCAACCATAGCTTCTCGAATTTCAACTGAACTCACAGAGGTACTTGGTCAACGAAAGCTCCTCGCCAAGACAATCCCAGGAATTGCACACTTCTTTACCTTCTGGGGATTTACCATTTTGATCGCAACGATCATAGAGGCGTATGGAGCTCTCTTTCAATCCAACTTCGCCATTCCACTGATTGGCCATGACTCATGGCTTGGCTTTATCGAAGACTTCTTCTCTGTAGCTGTCTTAGTCTCTTTGGTCGTCTTTTCAATAATCAGAGTGATAAATGCACCTAAGAAAAAGGCCAAGGCATCTCGCTTTTATGGATCACATAACTCTGCAGCATGGCTAGTACTGGCGGGAATAGCCCTAGTTGTCATAACCCTATTGGTCTATCGAGCCGCTCAAGTAAATACAGGTGACTTCCCCTATTCCAACTTCGCATTTGCAAGCCACCTAATCGCTAACGCCCTAGCACCCCTGGGCCATTCAGCCAACAGCGCAATTGAGACCATCTTCTTATTGGGTAACATCGCCATCATCATGGGCTTTTTGGTCTTTGTCACCTACTCCAAGCACCTACACATCTTCGTAGCTCCAATCAACATCGCATTCTCTCGACGTCCCAAGGCACTAGGTGCCCTAGATAAGACACCTAACATGGACCCAGAGGAACTAAGTGAAGACAGCGTCTTTGGTGTAGGCAAGATAGAGGACTTCTCCTGGAAGCAACTGCTAGATCTAGTAACTTGTACAGAATGTGGTAGATGCCAAGAACAGTGTCCCGCCTGGAATACACAAAAGCCCCTCTCTCCCAAACTCCTTATCATGGATCTAAGAGAGCACCTCTTTGAATCCTCCCAGCGCCTATTGACAACCACCAAAGACTCCGGAACCACACAAGTTCTGCAAGAACCCAAGATGCTGGTCCCAAGTGTCATAGATCCAGATGTCCTGTGGTCTTGTACCACCTGTGGAGCTTGTGTTGAAGCTTGTCCTGTAGATATAGAACACATCGATGCAATTGTAGATATGCGTCGTTACCAAGTTCTAATGGAGAGCGACTTCCCAAGTGAAGCCCAAGGCATGCTCCGTAACATAGAAAACCAAGGAGACCCATGGGGCCTTGGCTCTTCTCATCGAGGAGATTGGGTATCAGAGCTTGACTTTGAAGTCCCAATAATCACCAATGAGATCCCTGAGGATATCGAATACCTCTTTTGGGTTGGCTGTGCTGGAGCACTAGATGAAAGAGCTAGAAAGGTCACCCAATCGATTGCTCGCCTACTTCATAGATCTGGAGTCACCTTTGCAATACTTGCAAAGAAAGAGAGCTGCACCGGTGATCCAGCTCGAAGACTAGGCAACGAATACCTCTATCAAAGCCAAGCAATGACCAACATAGAGACCCTAAATTCAGCCAAAGCCAAAAAGGATCATAGCCTCTTGCCCTCACTGCTTTAATTCCTTAGCCAATGAATATCGTGGCCTAGGTGGCAACTACGAAGTCATCCATCACACCCAACTACTCAAAGAGCTAGTAGATGCCAAAGCACTAGTTCCAACCATTACCCAAGATGCCAAAGTAACCTATCACGACCCATGTTACCTAGGTCGCCACAACAACATCTACGAAGAACCAAGAAGTGTCCTTGGATCGCTTCCAGGACTGTCTTCTGTTGAGATGCACAAGCACAAAGAAAAGGGCTTTTGCTGTGGTGCCGGTGGAGCTCGCATGTGGCTAGAAGAAAAGATCGGCAAGAGAGTAAATGTAGAACGCATGGATCAAG